>NZ_JBFBDO010000159.1:0-12184 GCF_040683335.1 Kitasatospora sp. NPDC093806 | reverse complement strand
AAACACGCCCCTCTCCCCATCTTGCCCGCCCCCCCGGGGCGGGCGGACCGGTCCGCCCGCCCCCGGGGACGATCCGGCCGGCGGCCGGCGGCAGGTCGCCGGCGAACCACCGGTGCCGGTCCCGGGGCGGGAGCGGCACCGCGGCGTCGGACACGTCACCGGGCACCTGTATGTTGATCACCCGCCGGCCCCGACCAGCTCGGGGCGTCGGCCCCACCGGTGTCCCGCCCCCGGTGTTCCGCCCCGGGGCCGCGTCCCGGGGCACCGGGCCGGACGGCCGCTCACCACCGCCACGTGCCCGAAGGACCGCGCATGACCACTCCCGCCCCGCCCGACGACCCGCAGTCCGCCACGGGCCCGGCCGGCGCCGACCCGTGGGCACCCCCGGGCGGTTCGGACCAGGCGCCGGACCAGGCGAAGGCGCCGGCGCCGACGCCTTCGCCGGCCGACGTCCAGGCCCCCGCGCCCGAGATACCCGCCCAGCCCGAGGCCCCGGCGCCCGACGCGCCCGCCGCCCCGGCCGCTTTCCCCACCGCCCCCGCCGCCGGCGTCCCCGGCGTCCCCGGCCCGGGTGTGCCGTACTGGCAGGCGTACCCGATGCCGGCGCCGCTGCCGCCCCCGCGCAACGGCCTGGGCACCTCGGCCATGGTGCTGGGCATCGTCGCCACCGCCATGAGCCTGGCCGTCATCCTGTTCTGGCTGTCCTGGCTGCCGGCCGTGCTCGCCGTCGTCTTCGGCGTCATCGGCCTGCGCTACGCGCGCCGGGGCGTGGCGACCAACCGGGGGATGGCGCTGGCGGGCGTGATCCTGGGCGTCGTCGCCCTGCTGGTCTCGGCCGGTTCCGGGGTGTTCGTCGTCAAGCACGTCCAGACGGTCGCCGCGCACCGCAAGGCGGAGGACGACGCCGAGCGCGCCCGCGTCGAGGCCGAGGTCAGGGCCGCCGAGGAGCGGGAGGCCAAGCGCAAGGAACTGGAGGCGCAGGCGCGCGAGCGCCTGGAGGCCGAGCGCAAGCGGCTGGAGGCCGAGCGGGAGAAGCGGGCCGCGGACGAGCGGGCCCGGCGCCTGACCTTCGGCGAGTCCTACACCTACGAGAACGGCCTGAAGGTCACGATGGCCAAGCCGGAGCCCTACGCCCCGAGCGGATACGGCTCCGAGATCCCCAAGAACGCCGTGGTCGTCCAGGTGCGGATCACCATGGTCAACACCGGCTCCCAGAACATCTCGCTCTACGGCTCCGGGCTGCCCACCGTCCGGGACTCCCAGGGCAACCTCATCTTCACCGTGATCGACGGCAGCGGACGGATGAAGCTGCCCGCCGACACCCTGGCCCCCGGCCAGCAGGCCGTCAGCCTGACCGCCTACGCGCTGCCGGGCGCATCGGCGGACCCGTTCACCGTCAGCTTCTACCACGGCTCCGGCCAGCAGCAGCGCAAGGACGTCCAGTGGACGGGCTCGCCCCGCTGACCCCGGAGGCCCCGGCCTGCGGGTGCCCGCTCCCGTCGCGCGCCCGGCTCGTTGGACACGGCATGGCGGACGAGGCAGGCGGGGCGGACGGGTCAGACGGGCCGGACGACGGCGAGCGGGTGCCCATGGTGTGGGCGCTGGCGGTGCGCGAGGCGGCGGACGGGCCGCCGTTCGCGGAGGTGATCGTGGAGATCGGCCCGCGCCTGTACCGCGACTTCGCCGAGGCGGCGCTGGACAGCGGCTTCGTCCTGGCGGCGGGCCCGGTGCCGGCCACGACCGCGGTGGTACAGGTGCGCGGCGCCACGCTGGCACGCCTGGTGCTGGTGGGCGGGCGCCAGGTCTGGGAGCCGGCCTCCGAGGTCGCGCTCTCGCCCGGCTGGCGGGCGGCGGCCGAGGGACGGCGCGGAGCGGTCGTCCTCGTGGTGCCGCCGGGGACCTGGCCGGCGGGCCTGATGGAACTGGACCCCGGCGAGGGCGCCGCGACCTTCACCCGCAGCCTGGAACAGGCCCGCACCGCCGGCCACGTCCTCCACGGCCTCGCCACCCTCGACACCGCCCCCTGACCCCCGGTCGGCCCCGTATCCGGAGACAGCTACGGGACCGACCGGGGGCCCCGCGATCGGGATCGCGTACGCCGCAGTCAGACGGCCGGGGTCACCCAGCCCCCGGCGGCCACCGCACGCCGTCAGCACGCCGACCGCCGAGTCAGGAAGCCTGCCGCGCATGGCCGTCCCTTCCCCGGTAGTCGCCGCGGGCGAGCTCCCGCCGGATCCAGGACTGGGCGCTGGACGCGATTCCCCACCGCAGGACACGGTCGTCCTCGTGGACCAAGGCGCCCGTCTCCATGTCCTGCACCGCCCACAAGCCGGGGTTGCGCCCCTCGGCGGGCAACTGCAACACCCGGTACTGCGCGGCATGCCGTTGTCTGCCGGTCAGGCCGTCGCCACGGAGTACCCGGATGCACGTCCGACGGTCGCCGGGCAGCACGATCGGGAACTCGAAGACGCCACCATCGAGACTCGCCTCGACCTTCTCGGTGTCACCCGCGCCGAACAGGCGGTGCAGGGCGGTCGTCTGCTGGTCGCCGAGGTCCAGCTGCCTCACCTTCCGCCACACGGTGGTGAGGGCCACGATGGGGGGCAGCGTCATCGGTTCCAGGTGTCCGTCCACGGAGACTGTCCAGTCCCCGTCCGAAGTCCAGCCCACTCGTCCTCCTCGATCCCGTGGCAGTTGGCCACACGCCGTCCATTGACGAGATTCGGGTAACGGGGAGTCCGGATCGATACCCGGACGGTAATCTCACCGTGAGATGGATTCGCGGAGACAGGACTGCCGTGGCAACCGCGCTCGAACCGATCAGACTGCCCGACGCCGCCTGGCAGACCAGCCAGATTCGAACAGCCCTCCAGGACCGGGACGTAGGCGGGGTCTTCCGGTACGTACAGCATCACGCTGGAGTCAGCCAGGCTCGCATCGCCGCCCAGGTCGGCATGGCTCAGGGGCGCGTCAACGAGATCATCAACGGGCGACGAGAGGTGGTCCGTCTGGATGTCTTCGAACGGATCGCAGACGGCCTGAACATGCCGAACGACGCGCGCCGGCTGATGGGCCTCGCACCGAGCCGTGAAACCCGAGCCCCGGGAGCGGCGTTCGATCTCGCCGCCTTCCCCGAGATCGTCCGCGTCTACTCCGACCAGGCTTCGGCAGCCACCGAGATCCAGCGGTCGACCCGATCGGCGAAGGAGATCGACGTCCTCGCGGTGCGGGGCCTGGGGCTGCTGGCCTTGCGCGACTCGCTGCTCCGCCCCAACCTCGATCGCGGAGAAGACACCCCGCCGACGCTGCGGGTGCTACTCCTCCATCCCGAGTCGCCGGCACTGGCCCACCGCGCACGTGAGATCGGCGAGTCCCCGGAGTCCCTCGCCGGCGGAGTGATGCTCGCCGAATCCCGGCTGCGGGAGCTGGCCGAGCTCGGACGGGTCGAGGTGTACCGCTACTGGACGATGCCGGTCTGGCGGACCATCCGTCTCGACTCCGTCCTCTACGTCAGTGCCTTCGACGCCGGTTGGGAGGGCCACGAGTCGGCAACCTCTAAGGTGCTGGCCACCCCGCACGGTCCGCTGTACCAGGGATGGCGTCGGCAGTTCGATGCCATGGTGGCCGAGGCGGAGCAGGTTGTCTGACGAAGGGACGGGCATGGCGATCGAAGCCGAGCTCAAGGCGGTGGTCCGGGATCCGGCGGGCGTTCTCAGGGCCCTTGAGGAGCGGTACGGCGCGGGCCGCGCCGAGGTGTACTGCGACACCTACTACGACGCGCCGGACGGTTCACTCATGGGCGCCGATCGTGAGCTGCGGATCCGGACCGTGCACGGACCGGACGACACCCGCACCGTGCTGACCTACAAGGGCGCCCGTGTCGACGAGGCGTCCGGGTCGAAGCCCGAGGCCGAGACCAGGGTCGAGGACGAGGCCGCTGCCCACGACATCGTCCGCGGCCTCGGCTTCGTCCCGCGCATCCGGTTCGAGAAGCGCTGCCGGAACTACGCCTTCACCGACGGCGGCAGGCGGTTCCTCGCCACGCTCGTCCGGGTGCCGGAGATCGACGCAACCTACGTCGAGCTGGAGACGGCGGCTTCCGAGGACGACCTGCGGCCCGCGCTCGACGCCGTACGGTCGCTGCTGGCCGGCCTGGGCATCATCGACGGCGACCTGACGACCGAGCAGTACACCGACGCCGTCGCCGCCGCCCGGCCGTAGCCCGTCTCCTCCTCCGCCATCGGCGGTTCCGGATCCGGAACCGGAACCGCCGATGAGTTTTCCCCGCCGGGGGAGTCCTACCACCGTCGTCCCAACACCACCGGAGGAAAGACGTGGCCCAACTCCTGAGAGTGCAGAACTTCAACGTCTCCAGCGACGGCGTCGGCGCCGGCGCCGACGGGGACCAGAGCTTGGAGAACCCGTTCGGTCTGCCCGGCGCCGAGCGGCTGTTCGCCTGGGCCGGGGCCACCGCGAGCTGGCCGATGCGCACCGACCCCGGGGGCAGCCGGGGCCTGGACGACCACTTCACGCGTGACTACGCGCGCAATATCGGTGCCGAGATCATGGGGCGCAACAAGTTCGGGCCCCAGCGCGGGCCCTGGCAGGACCACGAGTGGCGCGGCTGGTGGGGGGAGGAGCCGCCGTTCCGCACCCCGGTGTTCGTCATGACCCACCACCCGCGCCCCTCGTTCACGCTGGCCGACACCACCTTCCACTTCGTCGACGCGGACCCGGCCACCGTCCTGGCCCGGGCCAAGGAGGCGGCGCGGGGCAAGGACGTCCGCCTCGGCGGCGGGGTCACCACCGTGCGCCGCTTCCTCGACGCCGGCCTCGTCGACACCCTGCACGTGGTGGTCTCCCCGGTGGAACTCGGCACCGGACTGCGGCTGTGGGAGTCCTCCGACGAACTGCTGGACCGCTACCACCGCGAGGTCGTCCCCAGCCCGAGCGGCGTGACCCACCACCTCTTCTGGCGCAGGTGACCCCCTCGGGGCGGCCTCCCCCGGGAGGCCGCCCCGAGGCGCCCGCCGGGAGCTCAGCCAGAGGTGGCGGTGACGAGCCGGTGGATCTGGGCGGTCACCAGATCGGCGGGCAGGGCGGGCGCGTGCGCGGTGTCGTCGCCCTTGAGGAACAGCACGCGGTTGTCGCCGACGGCCGCGTACAGGTAGACCCGGGTGAAGCCCCCCGCCCCGTTCACCGCCCCGGTGGGGGAGAGGATCCGGAAGCCGACGGCCGGCGCCTCCGTCACCTCCGAGGGCACCGCCTCGACCCGCAGCCGCGCCCCGCCGGTGCCGCCCTCCGGGCGGAAGGCGGTGCAGCCGCCCCCGTACACGGCGTCCTTCAGCGCCTCGAACCGTTCCCGCGACCGCCCCTCGGGCAGGCCCGCCGCGTCCACGAGGGTGCGGTTGCCGAGCACGTTGTTCCCGCTGACGTACCAGCGGCGCGCGGACGCCTGCGGCTGCTCGGACAGGACCGCGAGGACCGGCGCGCACGCCGCCTCACCCGACGCCGACGCCGACGCCGATGCCCGGGCGGCGGGGGTGGCGCCGGGGTCCTCCGTGGTGGTGTCCGGCGCCAGCTCGGCGACGGGCACCAGCGCGGCCGTCAGCTGCTCGCGGGACAGGGCCGCGCCGGGACGCCACGCGGGCGAGGCGCCCGAGGGCACGGGCGACGGCGCCTGGGCCGCGGTGCCGGAGGAGCCTGCGGTACCGGTCGGTGCGGGCGGCGGCGGGGCCGGTGCGGCCGAACACCCTCCCGTGAGGACGAGCAGCGCCAGCATCCCCGGTGCCACACGCGCGGCGGGCCTTGCCACAGTCTCTCCTGCCTCCTGGTCCCAGCCCGGGCCGCCCTCCGGAAGCGGAGCGGCGCCGGGCAGCCGCCCATGATGGCCGCCGGCCCCGCCGGAGCACCCCCGGTTTTCCCGGGGCGGGAGAGCGCCGGGTGACGGGGCGTCCGGTGGCCGGGTGCCGGTCAGCGGGGTGCCGGTGCCGCGAGGATCCGCCGCAGGACGGCGAGCAGGTGGGTGTCGTCCGCGGGCGGGCGGGGGGCCTGCCAGGCGAGGTGGCCGTCGGGGCGTACGAGGAGCGCTCCGCCTGCCGCCACCCCGAGCGCGCCCGCCCCGGCGGGCAGCGGGCGCAGGGCCACCGGCAGGCCCGCGGCCGAGGCGGTGTCCGCCTGCCGCCGCCAGGCGGCGCCGACGTCGCCGCCGGCGGGCGTGAGCAGGGCGAACCCGGGGCCGACCAGGTCCAGCGTGGACGCGGCCCCGGCACCCGGGCCCAGCCGCAGGTGCGGCAGGCGGGCGCCGGGCCCGCCGTCCCAGCGCCCGCACGCCGGGTCCAGCGGGGCACCGCCCTGGTGACCGCCGCCACCACCGTCGTCGCCGCCGTCGACGACGGCGGCGGAGCGGTAGCGCGCGGTGAGCAGCAGCTCGTCGTCGATCCGATAGCCCGCCCGGGCGCGGGAGTTGGCCAGCGACAGGTCGATGACCTGCCGGGCGAGCGGGCGGCGTTCGTCCTGGTAGGTGTCCAGGAGCCGCTCGCCGGCCGGGCCGTGGACGACGGCGGCGAGCTTCCAGGCCAGGTTGTCGGCGTCGCCGATGCCGGTGTTCATGCCGTGCCCGCCGGTGGGCGGCACGACGTGGGCGGCGTCGCCCGCGAGCAGCACGCGCGAGCGGCGGTAGGACGCGGCGAGCCGGGCGTCCATCCGCCAGGTCATGGTGTCGCGGACGGTGACCTCCAGGCCGGGCAGGCCCGCGGCCTCCCGCACCAGGCGCGCCAGTTCCCGGTGGTCGTCGCGCAGGCGCGCGAGGTCGCCGTCGCGGGGGTCGCAGGGGTGCTGGTAGATCCAGTGCCGGTCGTTGTCCACGGCCAGGAAGCCGCCGCGGCCGGGGGCGGTGAGGAAGTACGAGGCGCTCGCCCGGTCGGCCACGACCGCGCCGAGCGGCGCCTCGAAGCGGATGCTGAGGAAGTGCCCCAGGCCCGTCGGGCCCTCCATCGCGATCCCCGCGCCGGCGCGCACCGTGCTCGCCGCGCCGTCGCAGCCGACCAGCAGGCCGGCGCGCACGGTGCGCCGCGCGCCGCCGGCCCGGTCCTCCAGCACCGCCCGCACGCCGTCCGCCTCCTCGGTGAAGGACAGCAGCCGGGTGGCGAAGCGGACGCGGCCCGGCGCGCGCTCGCGCCCGTGCCGCAGCAGCACCGCCTCCAGGGCGTCCTGGGAGCAGATCAGCCCCGGCGAAGGGGTCCGCTCGACGCCGCCCTGCGCCCCGCCCTCGCCCGCCGGCGGGCCCGTGACCCCGGTGCGCGTGAAGTCCGGGTCGACGAGGTCGCGGCCGCGGTAGAAGAACACGTGCGAGGCCGGCAGCCCGGCCCGGCGCACGTCCGCCTCCACGCCGAGCCGGCGGAACACCTCCATCGAACGCGCCGACACCCCGCGCGCCTTGGGGTGCGCCGAGGTGCCCTCGCGCGCCTCGACGACCAGGTGCTCCACGCCGTACCCGGACAGCAGGAGCGACAGCGTGAGGCCGACCGGGCCCGCCCCCACCACCAGCACGGACGTCGTCTCCGCCGATCGCATACCGCCACTCCTCTCACCTGTAACGCCTAAGAAGTGAAATCGACGTTACCATGGGGGTGTCCGGACCCCGACCACCGAAGGCCCGCCCATGACCGACGACGGCCCCGGCCGCGGCAACCCCCGCGGCCTGCACTTCATCACCGACCTCGCCAACACCCTCCAGGACGACCCCGAAGCGGACGCCCCCACCCTCCAGGCCCTCCTGGAACGCCACGGCGGCCCGCCCTTCCGCCTCACCGACACCGACGCCCGCGAACTGCGCCGCGCCGCCCGCCACCTGACCCCGATCCTCGACACCCACGACGAGGACCGGGCAGCCGAGGCGATCAACACCCTCCTCGACCACCACCCCGCCCACCCCCGCCTCGTCCGCCTCCCCGGCCGCCCCTGGTCCCTGCACACCCAGGCACCCCCCGCCGCCGGCCTCACGCACTGGCTGCTGTCCACCTGCGCCCTCGCCCTCGGCCTGTGGCTGAGCGAACGCGGCACCTGCGCCTGGGGCCGCTGCGCCGCCCCCGGCTGCGACCGCTTCTTCATCGACACCGGCCGCCGCACCCCGCAGCGCTACTGCACCCCCCGCTGCGCCACCCGGGTGCGCGTCGCCGCCCACCGCGCCCAGCGCGCGGACGAGTGACGGCCGACGGGCCCGACGGGCCGACGAACTGACGGACGGTCGGGCCGCCGCTCCTGCCCCGGCCACTCCATCCGGCCACTCCATCCGACTACTCCGGCCGACTACTCCATCCGGGTGACGACCGGGTTCGGCCGCCCGGCCCGGCGGGCAGAGCCTTCGGCATGACGACCCCCTCGACCAGACACCCCCGCCGCCGGCGGCGCCCGGCCACGCTCACCACCGCCCTCCCCACGGCCCCCGCGCCCGTCCCCCCGTCCCGCCCGGACCGCGGCTGCTGCCGCACCTGGTCCAGCGAACACCGCACCTCCGGCGGCACGGTCGTGCGCACCACCTGGCACGAACCCGCCTGCCGCACCTGGGGCCGCCCATGACCACCGGGCCCGCCATGCCCACCGGTCCCGGCCCCCGATTCGCCCCCGGCACCACGGTCGTGCGCCGCGACGTCCACCGCGGCCGGATCTGGTCCGCCCAGCCCCACCGCGCCCTCACCGACACCGGCACCGTCCTCGAACTCGCCTACTGGCCCGGCATCCGCTCCCTCGCCCCCACCACCTGGACGAACGCGCTGCGCACCGGCGACGCCGCCGTCCGCAAGAGCGGCCTGGCCCACCTCGCCGCCGGCACCTGGGAACTGGACCCCTGGCACTGGCGCGACACCGTCGTGCGCTCCCGCTTCGAGACCGGCTCCTGGTTCTCCCTCCACTACTTCCAGGACCCGGCCACCGCCGAACCGCTGCGCCTGTACGTGAACTTCGAGCGCCCCGCGACGCGGACCGGGACCGGGATCGACACCCTGGACCTGCTCGTCGACCTGGTGGTGGAGCCCGACCTGTCCGGCCACGCCTTCAAGGACGAGGACGAGTACGCCCACGGCCGCCGGCTCGGCTTCGTCACCGACCACGACCACCGCCGGGTCGAGCGGGCCCGCGAACACGTCCTCGGGCTGCTGGGGGACCGCGCCGGCCCGTTCGCCGACCCGTGGCCGCGCTGGGCTCCGGACCCGTCCTGGCCGCTGCCCGCCCTGCCCGCTGCCGCCGCCGACCCGCCGTTCCCGCCGGGCGGGGCGGGGTGACGGGGCCCGCGGCGGCCGTCAGAACCGGAAGGTGCCGAGTTCGCGCACGGTGTCGGCGAGCGCGCGGATCGCCTCGTTCTCGGCGTCGGTGCGCCAGACCAGGACGAAGGAGAGCGTCGCCAGGTCCGGGACGGGGATCCAGCGGATGTTCGGCATGCCCCAGTGCCGGGTGACGTGGCTGGGGAAGCCGTGGATGATCTCGCCCATGCCGACCTGGTTGATCAGGTCCTCCGCGTTGAACACGTGCCCGCCGCGCTCGATGGAGCGGCCCCGGGGGGAGTGGAAGGGCATGTAGCCGTCCTCCCAGTAGTCCGGCAGGCCCGGCGGCATGGGGTGGCGGAAGTCGGCGAACATCTCCAGGCGCACCGACGTGCGCCCGGCGAGCTCGTGGTCGGCGCAGACGGCGAGGATGCGGGGGTCCGTCAGCAGGACCGGGCCGACGGTGAAGTCGGGCTCCTCCACGGGCAGCCAGGCGACCAGGACGTCCAGGTCGCCGTCGCGCAGCCGGCTGAACGGGTCGGTGTACACCATCTGCCGGATCTCCAGCTCCCACTGCGGGTGCCGGGAGCGGAAGGTCTTCCAGTAGAAGTGCAGGTCGACGAGGTTGAACGGCATCATGCCGACGCGCAGGCGGCCGGTGACGCCGCGGGCGGCGAGGCGGGCGCGCTCCAGGGACTGGTGCAGGCCCGCGTAGGCGGGCTGCAGGTCGTCGCGCAGCTGGCGGCCGACGTCGGTCAGGCGCACGGTGCGGCTGGTGCGGTCGAACAGCGCGGCGCCGATGCGCCGCTCCTGCTTCTTGATGGCCTGGCTGACCCGGGCCTGGGAGACCCGCAGCCGTTCGGCGGTCCGGCCGAAGTGCAGTTCCTCGGCCAGTGCCAGGAAGATCTCGATGTCCCGCAGTTCCATGACGCCTTGCCCCCGTGTCGTTCCCCGCCGCCGTCCCGGCCGTCGCCGCCGAGCCGCGGACGGCCTCACCGTCCCGCACTGTCCTGCACTGCCCCGCACCGTCCCGCGCCGCGGGCCCCGCGGGGCCCCGTCCGGCGGTCGCCGGCCCCGGCACCGGACGAACCCCGGACGAACCCCGGGCCGACACCGGGCCAACGCCCGGCCCCGCCCCGTCCGGCCCGGGCGAGACACTACCCCCTCCGCCACGGGAAGCCGATCTTGAATCCGCCCCGGCCCCGCACCACCCGCCGCCTCGCCGCCCGGACCCGCCCTCGGGCGGCCCAGCCCGCCTGGCGGCCGCCCGGCCCCGCCCCGACCATGGGCCTGTATCGGTCCGTACTCGATCGATCAGACGCCTCGTCGGAGACCAGCGGAGGAAGCATGACCCCGAACGGGAACAGCCCGAACGCCGAACAGGCCGTCGAGTCGCCGACCTACCTGGCGGACATCCGCTTCTACTTCCGTCCCCAGGACATCGAGCACATGGCGGCCAAGGGCATCGACCTGGGCACCTACGACGGGGTGAAGGACAACGCGATCTCGATCGACGCGCACACCTCGCCGCCCGACGCGGACATGCCCCCGGACGAGGAGGCGCGCTGGAGCGCCGCCCGCGTGCAGACCTTCGAGAAGTGGATCGCCGACGGCTTCCCGCTCGGCACGGCGAAGCCGGTCGAACCCCCGCCGCCCCCGCAGGCCCCGGCCCGGCTGCGCAAGGAGGTCACGACGCTGAGCGACGCCGAGTTCGAGCTGCTGGCGAAGGCGTTCAACGCCCTGATGGCCCGTGACCCGGACGACCCGAACGGCTACTTCGTCCTGGCCGGGCACCACTGGCTCCCCAAGCGCTTCTGCCTGCACCACGAGGACCGCTTCAACCCCTGGCACCGCCAGTACCTGCTGGAGTTCGAGGACGCGCTGCGCTCCGTCCCGGGCTGCGAGGACGTGACGATCCCCTACTGGGACTTCTCCACCCCCCTGCCCGAGCGGCTGCAGCACCCGCCGTTCGACAAGTACGTCCTGCCGGCCGATCCCGGCGCCGCCGCGGTCCCGCCCAAGACCGGCTTCTTCCCGTACACCACCCAGCGCTACCCGGTCGCCGAGATCACGCAGAACATGGCGGACTCCGGGGTCCTGGCCGACACCGCCACCTCGTTGAACCAGTCGCTGTGGGGCGCCTACAACAAGGGCGGCTACCAGAAGTTCTCGATCCAGGCCCACGACTCCGGCCACCTGTCGATCGGGCCGACGATGGCCGACCAGAACGTCGCCTCCTACGACCCGGTGTTCTGGTTCTTCCACTGCAACCTCGACCGCCTCTGGCTGAGCTGGCAGACCCACGTCGGCGCGACCACGCTGACCACGTTCCTCTCCACCCTGGCGCCGACCCAGAACAAGAAGTGGCTCACCCAGTCGCCGTTCAACGCGCTGAAGCCGTTCAGCGTGACCGCCGACCAGACGATCGAGTCCAA
The DNA here is from genome assembly GCF_040683335.1 of Kitasatospora sp. NPDC093806. NCBI lineage: Bacteria > Bacillati > Actinomycetota > Actinomycetes > Kitasatosporales > Streptomycetaceae > Kitasatospora > Kitasatospora sp. NPDC093806. The sequence goes on along the minus strand of NZ_JBFBDO010000159.1, from coordinate 489 downwards.
GGTCTCCTACGACCGGCTGGAGCCCGTCGCCCCGCCGGAGGACGTGTTGGAGAACCTGTTCGGAAGCATCGCCGCCACCAGCAGGTTCGCGTTCCGCAGCGCCAGCCCGGTCTCGGTGCGGGTGAAGGGCATCGACCGGCTCAACATCCCCGGCTCGTTCGTGGTGAGCCTGCTCGCCGACGGCGAGCCGATCGCCAAGCGCGGCTTCTTCCAGCCGGACGACCCCCGCCTCTGCGCGACCTGCGTGGAGCACGGCATCGTCAACCTCGACTTCCGGATGACCCAGGACCAGCTCGTCGACAAGACGCTGTCCGTGCGCATCGACGTGCCCAGCCACGCCGAGGAGATCGGCACGGCCTTCCCGCTCTCCCAGGCCGGCGACCCCACCGTCAACGCCCGCCTGCTGGTGGAGGAGGCGTAACCGCCCGCCCCCGCGTACCGGACGGCGCCCCCCCCGCCCGGGGGGGGGGCCCGCCGCCCGCTGCCGTT
>NZ_JBFBDO010000158.1:0-12253 GCF_040683335.1 Kitasatospora sp. NPDC093806 | reverse complement strand
CGGCGAGGTGGCGGAGCACCTGCGCCGCCGTGGCCTGGTCGAGATGGCGCCGGAGAGCGCCGTGGCGGCCCTGGTGCGCGCCGTGGGTGAGCAGGGTCAGCGCGAGGGCCGAGGCCCCGAGCGCGGTCCGCACGGCATGGCGACGGCCGGAATTACTACCTGACGATGACATGAACTTGTATTCCCCCTGTATGAAAACGCCTCGGCGCCGCCGGAGCGGCGCCGAGGCACTGCGCGGGGGAGTATTCCACTGCCCGTCAGCGGGAGGATCACCCACCCCCGCCGGACGGCGGGTCAGCGGCCGACCGAACCGTCCAGGGTCTCCCGGATGATGTCCGCGTGACCGGCGTGCCGGCCGGTCTCCTCGATCATGTGGACGAGCACCCAACGCATCGACGGAGCCTCGGCGTTGGGCCGCAGCGAACGCGCCCCGGGGACGTCCAGCCGGCCGGCCGCGGCGGCGATCACCTCGTTGGCGCGGGCGATCGCCTCCCGGTACGCGGCGACCGCCCCGGCCACCGTCGCCCCGCCGGCCGTCGGCGTGTCTGAGTTCAACGGCTCCGCCCCCTCGCCCCGGTAGGCCCAGACGAACCAGTTGAGTTCGACCACGGTCAGGTGCCGCACCAGCCACAGCAGACTGGTCCCGGACGGCACCCCCGCCCGCGCGGCGTCCTCGTCCGGGACCCCCTCCACCTTGGCGATCACACAGGCCCGCAGGTAGTCGAGGAAGGCGAGCAGCGTGGTGTGCTCGTCGGCGTTGATCCCCGGCGGGCGGAGGTCGTTGGGCTTGGGCGCGGTCTCGATGGTTTCGTCGGTCACAGCCGCCAGCGTAGGGGCCGAGCGGCGGCGCGGTCACCCTTCGGCCAGCCGTCCGTCAGATTGACCGAATACGGACGATCGCCAATTGTCCTTATGTCGCGACAAAATGACGACACGTCCACGAAACATCCGGCTGCCCCGCTGCTGACCACGCTGCTAGCGTTCCGGCCCGGAGCCGTGGCCACGCTCTTCCCACGAAGTACCCACTGACCGGACGTACCAAAGGAAGAGGGAGGCACCACCCCGTGACGAAGAAGACCCTCGGGCTGCTGACGCTGCTCGCCGCCCTGCTGACCGCTGTCCTCCCCGCCTCGCCCGCCTCGGCGAGTGGCGACAGCGTCATCAACCCGCCCGGCCACTACGGGCTGGCCACCCTGGTCTCGGCCCCCCGCTGTCTGGTGGTGTTCGCCAACGGCAGCATGGGCAGCCTGGCGTCGCTGACCACCTGCGGCAACTACGACGACCAGAGCTGGTATGTCCCCTCGGCCGGCCAGACCGGCGAGATCCGCAACAAGTTCAACGGCGGCTGCCTGACCGTCCAGGGGCAGAACCCCGGCGCGCAGGCCTTCACCTACTCCTGCACCGGCCTGGCCGACCAGCAGTGGCGGGCCGTCCTGGAACCGGGCCGCAACGGCGCGGTGACCTACCGGAACGTGAACAGCAACCAGTGCCTGACAGCCCAGGGCAATTCCGAAGGCACTGTCGCCATGCAGTACTGGTGCGGCCCCTACCTCGACCAGATCTGGCAGGCCTGACCGGGCGACCGAAGGAGCGGGGCCGGTGGCGGTACATCCGCCACCGGCCCCGCTCGCCGTTCGGCCCCCTGCGATCGGACCGTCACCAGCCCTGGGCGTGCAGCCAGTCGGCGAGGGCGCGGGCGCAGTCGTCGACGGACTCGCGCCAGGTGTGGCCGGCGTTGTCGCCCGCCTCGTCGCTGACGTGCTTGACCAGGCGGACCGGCAGGCCCGCGCGGTGGGCGACGGTGGCGACGGCGTAGCCCTCCATGTCGACCAGGTCGGCGTGCTCGGCGAGGCGGTCGCGGGCGGCCGGGTCGGAGACGAAGAGGTCGCCGGTGGCGAGGACCGGGCCGGCGCCCTTGCCGACCACCAGCGGGGCGCCGTAGGTGCGACCGGTGAGAGCGAAGAGGGCGGGGCTGTCGAGGTCGTGCTGGAGCACCTCGGTGACGGTGTGGATGCCCTCCCAGCCGGGGCGCAGGGCGCCGGCGGTGCCGAGGTTGACCACCTCGGAGGGGTGCGGGCCCTGGGCGAGGACGGTGGCCAGCGCGGCGGCGGCGTTGACCTTGCCGATGCCGGTGAGCAGCACCGGCAGGTGGTCGCCGAGGTGGGCGGCCTCCTCCCGGACGGCGACGACGAGCAGCGGACGGTCTGCGGAGATCGTTCCCAGAAGGCGCATGGCGCCCATCGTACGGAGGGGGCGCCCGCGCCACCGGACCGGCACAACCGGACACCACGACCGCCCTTCGGACGGACCGGGAACCGTAGGGGGTGGATCCCGCGTCGACCCGATCGCCGCCCGCTCCGTAGCCCTGAGGAGAGCGGCGGTCGGTGGTACGGCAGCTCAAGATCGGCGCAACTCGGGTGTGGCCGCGGGGAGTGACGGCCATACTGCTGGCAACGGCCGGGCCCCGGACACGGGGGGCGGGCCACAGGGGAGGGTGAGGCTGGTGGCGACACCGGTACGTACGGAGGGGCCGGGCGCGCTCGCGCCGCGACGGGTCAGCGCCCCCGCGGCGCCGGTCCGCGGGGGCGGGCCGGTCGCCCGGCTGGGGCGGGCCACCCGCACCGCGCCGGGACGGCTGCGCCTGGTCGGGGCACTGCTGGCGGTGCTGACCCTGGCGTTCGGCGGGCTGACCGCCGTCCAGTTGGACGCGCGCGCCGGGGCGGCGGAGCGGGTGGTCGACACCAGCCAGCCGGCCAGTCAGGCGGCCGCCGAGATCAACCGCTCGCTGGCCGACGCGGACGCCACGGCCGCCACCGGCTTCCTGCTGGCCGGAGCCGAGCCGAAGGCCGTCCGGGAGCGCTACGAACAGGATCTGCGCTATGCCTCCCAGCTGATCACGGAGGCGGTCGGCCGGACCGACGCCTCCACCTCGATCCGGGAGTCGTTCTCCAAGCTCAACCAGCAGGTGCCGGTGTACGCCGGACTGGTGGAGACCGCGCGGGCGAACAACCGGCAGGGCTTCCCGCTCGGCGGCGCCTACCTGCGGTACGCCTCCGAGCAGATGCGCACCGTGCTGCTGCCGATCGCCGCCGAGCTGTCGGCCGCCGAGAACAAGGAGCTGGCCGACGACCTGGCGGACGCCCGGGCCACCCCGTGGGCCGGGTACGTGCTGGGCGTGCTGGCGCTGGCGGCGCTGGGCTGGGTGCAGCTGATGCTGTTCCGGCGGACCAACCGGGTGTTCAACATCGGGCTGCTGGGCGCCAGCGCCGCCGTGCTGGCCTCGGTGCTCTGGCTGACCGTGGCCGCGACCGGCGCCGATTCGGCGCTGCGGCGCGGCGAGCGGGAGGGGGCGCAGCCGCTGCGGGTGCTCAACTCCGCCCGGGTGGACGTGCTGACCGCCCGGCTGGCGGAGAACCTGCACTACGTGGCGCGCGGCTCCAGCGGCAAGTACGCGGAGCTGTGGGGCACCACCACCAAGCACCTGCTCACCACCGAGGCCGACGGCCGCGGCCCGACCGGCACCCTGGCGGACGCCCTGCGGCTGGCGCCGCCGGACGCCCGGGGCGCGGTCGACCAGGCCCGCAGCGACTACCAGCAGTGGGGCGAACGGCACACGGCGGCCGGGCAGTTGGAGAAGGAGGGCGACTACCAGGGCGCGCTGGACGCGACCGTGACGGTCAAGGAGGCGGACGCGGCGAAGACGGCCGACGCCGCGTTCAACGCCGCCGACCAGCAGCTGGCGAAGGCCGCCGGCCTGGAGGAGGGCCTGTTCCGGGGCGCGGCCCTGGGCGTGGACGAGGACCTGCGCGACGCCGCCGCGGCGGTCGCGGTGCTGGGCCTGGTGGCCGCCGCCGCCGCGCTCGGCGGCCTCGGCCGGCGACTGGCCGAGTACCGGTAGAGGGGGCAGGGGAACGATGGACACCCACACGAACGCGGTCCGGCGGAGGCATCCGGTCCGGCGGGCGACCCGGACGACGGCGGCGCTGGCGCTGCTGGCCGCCGGCGCGCTGGTGCTCGGCGCAGGCGGGCCGCAGGGCGCGCCGTCCGCGCCGGCGGCCGCACCGGTGCTGGCGCAGCAGGACCGGCAGGAGCAGTCGGGTCAGTCGGAGCAGGCCGGTCCGTGCGACCTGTACAAGAGCGTCCCGCCGAGCGGCGAGGACGGCCCGGCGGTGAAGGCCATCAAGGCCAAGCGCAGCCTGGTGATCGGCATCGACCTGAACAGCTACCGCTGGGGCGCGCGCAACCCGAACAACGGCCAGCTGGAGGGCTTCGACATCGACCTGGCGCGGGCGGTCGGCACCGCGATCATGGGCGACCCGGACAAGGTGATCCTGAAGTCGGTGCCGACCGCCGACCGGATCAAGTTCATCCAGGAGGGCCGGGTCGACCTGATCGTGCGCACCATGACGATCAGCTGCGAGCGGATGGAGCAGGTGGCGTTCTCGCGGCCGTACTTCACCATGAGCCAGCGGGTGATCGTGCCCAGGTCCTCCTCGGCGAAGAACCTCGACGAGGCGCTGAACGGCACCACCGCCTGCGCGGCGGCTGGCTCCTCCGCGCTGGAGGAGCTGAAGACCCGTCCGCTGAAGAAGCTCGTCACGCCGGAGAACAACCTGGACTGCCTGGTGCTGATGCAACTGGGCCAGGTCGAGGCGACGATGACGGACGACGTCCTCGCGGCCAGCCAGGCGGCGCAGGACCAGACGGTGCGGGTGGTGGACGGCGAGGTCCGGCCGGGCGTGATGGGCATCGCGATGCTGAAGACGAGCACCGACCTGACGGCCCGGGTGAACCAGGTGCTCAACGACTACTACACGAGCGGCGCCTGGCGCGGCACGTACGACCGCTGGCTCAAGCCGTACCTGCTGAACGACGCCGACCACTACTGGCCGACGCCGCGGTGACGGCCGGGGGTACCGACGGTTCTCGGAAGACGGCGCCCGACCGGGCGGCGGGAACGCGCGCTAGGGTCGGGGCGAATTCCCTCGGGGTGGATGACCGGGGGACCGAGCAGGCGGAGGAGGGGAGAGAGCGATGGCGGCTTCGTCCGGCCCGGTGCTGAGCCGGGAGGAGGTGGACCGCGCGCTGGCGCGTCTGGGCGCGGAGCGCGACGCGGTCGAGTCCGCGCTGCTCTCGCTCCAGGACCACCCGGGCCTGCGGCTGCTCGACGGCGCCGAGCTGAGCGGGCGGACCCAGGAGCGCTGGTCGGTGGTCGGCCAGGGCCTGCCGCTGCTGTGGTCGCTGTTCGACCGCTACGCGGAGGCGCTCGCCTCCGCCCGCGCGGTGCGGGCCCGCAAGAGCCGGCCGGGCGGGCCCGAACTCGCCGAGCTGAGCGAGCTGCTGACCGGTGACGCGGTCACCGTGCCCGGCGGCGCGCCGGACGGCCCGCAGCGGCTCGGCGCACCGGCCCGGCTGGTCGAGCGGGTCAGCCTGGACGAGCTGATGACGAGGATGAACTCCTGGTACGCGACCGTGCTGGAGGTGGTCTCGGCCGCCGACGCGGTCTGGACGGCGCTGCCCACCCGGATCGACCTGCTGATCGCCGAGCTGCGCCGGGTGCAGACGCTGGCCGGCGCGCTCGGCGTGCACGTCGGCGCGCACCCGCTCGGCGACGACCTGGCCGCGCTGGACGCCGACCTGGGCGGGCTGCGGGCCGAGGTCCGCAGCGACCCGCTGGCGCTCTGGCGGCCGGCCCGGGTGCCCGCGCAGCGCGGGACGGTGCCGGACGGGGGCGCGCCGGCCACGCCGTCCGGGGTGGTGGACACCGAGCGGTTCGACCGGGCCGGGCGGGCGCTGGACGGCGTCCGGCTGGAGCTGGAGGACCTGCTGCGGCTGCGCGACGACGCCGAGGAGCGGTTGCAGGGCGTCGGCGACCTGCTGCAACGGGCCGACGCCACGCTGGCGGAGGCCCGGCGGGCGCGCGGCGAGGTGCTGGCGAAGATCGCCGCCACCGAGGTGCCGGCCGTGCCGGGCCCGGCCTCGGCGCTGCGCGAACGGATCGTGCTGGCACTGGAGTTGCGGCAGGGCGGGCAGTGGCACCGACTGGCGCCGCTGCTGGACGCGCTGGAGGACGCGGCCGCGAAGGAGCTGGCCCGGGCCCGGCAGGCGCTCACCGAGGTGACCCAGCCGCTGGCCGTCCGGGCCGAGCTGCGCGGGCGGCTCGACGCGTACAAGGCGATGGCGGCCCGGCTGCGGGTGGCCGAGGACCCGGAAGTGGTGGAGCGGTACGAGAAGGCGCGCTGGCTGCTGTGGAGCGCGCCGTGCGATCTGCGGGCGGCGGCGGGCGCGGTGGCCCGGTTCCAGCAGTCGCTGCGGCCGCCGGGCGAGCCGCCCGCCGCCGGAGCGGGAACCGGTGGGCAGGGCACCGGCGGGCAGGTCGCGGACGGACAGATTGTCGACGGACACGTTCAGGGGGGCTGAGGGTGATGGGCGAGACGTGCGTACGGCCGGAGTGCACCGGCACCGGGACGATCGACGCGGACGGTTACTGCGCGGAGTGCGGGCTCGCCCCGGCGGGCACCTCCTCCGTGCGGACCGGGTCGGTCACCGCAGCACCCTTAACGGCCGCGGGGCCGGGTGATCCCTGCCCGCGCGACTGCGCGGGGGCGATCGACCCGGACGGCTACTGCGACGAGTGCGGCCTCACCCCACCGGAGGCGCCCGGCGGCACGACCGGGTCCTACCCGGCCACCGTGTTCGTCTCCCGGGACGCCGACGGGAACAGTTCCCGGAGCGGCTCGGCCCGGGCCGGCTCCTCCCGCAGCGCCTCCTCCCGCTCACTGTCCGGTCGCTCCCGCGCGCACCGCTCCTCGCGCACCGGCAGCGGCCGCTCGGTCTCGGCGCGCTCCACCCGGGGCAGCTCCTCCGCCGCCCGGCACCGGCTCGGCGCCGGCCTGGTGACGGTGCCGACCGTCCCGGCCGCCGACCCGGCGCAGGCGGTGCTGGTCAACCCCGAGGTGCCGGAGCGCAAGCGGTTCTGCTCCAAGTGCGACGCCCCGGTGGGCCGGGAGCGGGGCGGAAAGCCGGGCCGCCCGGAGGGGTTCTGCACCAAGTGCGGCACCCCGTACTCGTTCACCCCCAAGCTGCGCCGCGGCGACCTGGTCGGCGGGCAGTACGAGGTGGTGGGCTGCCTGGCGCACGGCGGGCTCGGCTGGATCTACCTGGCGGTGGACCGGCGGGTCAACGACAAGTGGGTGGTGCTCAAGGGCCTGCTGGACACCGGGGACGAGGACGCGCTGGCGGCGGCGGTCGCCGAGCGCCGCTTCCTCGCCGAGGTGGACCACCCGAACATCGTGCGCATCATCAACTTCGCCGAGCACCCGGACCTGCGCACCGGCGCCACCGACGGCTACATCGTGATGGAGTACGTCGGCGGCAAGTCGCTGAAGGACATCGCCAACGAGCGCCGCGCCCAGGACGGCCGGCGCGACCCGCTGCCGGTCGAGCAGGCGATCGCGTACGGGCTGGAGGCGCTGCCCGCGCTGGGCTACCTGCACGCCCGCGGGCTGGTCTACTGCGACTTCAAGATCGACAACGTGCTGCAGAGCGGGGACGCGCTCAAGATCATCGACATGGGCGCCGTCCGCCGCTTCGACGACGACGGCGCGATCTACGGCACCATCGGCTACCAGGCCCCGGAGATCGCCACCCACGGCCCCTCCCCCGCCTCCGACCTCTACACGGTGGCCCGCACCCTGGCCGTCCTCACCTTCGACTTCCAGGGCTACTCCACCACCTTCCGGGAGAGCCTGCCCGGCCCGGAGTCCGTCCCGGTCTTCGCCGCGTACGAGTCCTACTACCGGCTGCTGGTCCGCGCCACCGACCCGGACCCGGCCCGCCGGTTCGGCTCCGCCGAGGAGATGGCCGACCAGCTGACCGGCGTGCTGCGCGAGATCCTGGCGCTCCAGGACGGCCGGGCCAGGCCCGCGCTCTCCACCCTGTTCGGCCCCGAACTGCGCGTCGTCGACAACGAGTTGGTGGCCCCCACGGTCCGGCCCGGCGAACTGCGGCTGGCCGCCGTCGACCCGGCCGCCGCCGCCCTCGCGCTGCCCGTCCCGCGGGTCGACCCGACCGACCCCAACGCCGGCTTCCTCGCCACCCTGCTGGCCACCGACCCGGAGGAGGCGCTCACCGCGCTCGACGGCGCCCCCACCGACTCCGTCGAGCGCCGGCTGCGCGCCCTGCGCGCCCTGCTCGAACTCGGCCGGCCGCAGCAGACCGCCGAGGCGCTCGCCGCACTGGAGAAGGACCACCCGGACGACTGGCGGGTGGTCTGGTACCGGGGCCTGTCCTCGCTGGTCGCCGCCGCCGACGCGGACGCCGACAGCGGTGAGGGCGACGCCGGGGCCGGGGCCCGCGAGGGGGCGCTGCGCTGCGCCGCCGAGGCCTTCGACGCCGTCTACGACGCCTTCCCCGGCGAGGCCGCCCCCAAGCTGGCCCTCGCCCTCTGCGCCGAACTGCTCGGCGACGGCGGCGACGCGGCCGAGTTCTACCGCCTGGTGTGGAGCACCGACCAGAGCTACCTGAGCGCCGCCTTCGGGCTGGCCCGGGTCCGGCTCGCCGCCGACGACCGGGCCGGCGCGGTCGCCGTCCTGGAGTCCGTCCCGGCCACCTCCAGCCAGTACACCCCCGCCCGGATCGCCGCCGTCCGGGCCCGGCTGCGCGAGCGGCCCGCCTCCGACCCGCTCGGCGCCGACCTCGGCGCGAGCTCCGAGCAGCTGACCGCGCTGCGCCTGGACGACCGCCGACGCGAGGAACTCTCGGTCGAGGTGCTCGGCGCCGCACTCGGCTGGGTGAGCGCCGGCTCCCCCGGCGAGACCGGCCTCGGCCGGACGACCGGCGAGCTCAGCGTGCTGGGACGGCCCGCGGTGGAACGGGAACTGCGGTTCGCCCTGGAGCAGTCCTACCGGGTACTCGCCCGGTTGGCCGACCGGGCCGAGACCAGGATCGAGATGGTGGAGCGGGCCAACCGTGCCCGCCCCAGGACGTGGGTGTGACAGATGCCGCAGCAGACCGTGTGCCAGAGCTGTGCCGAGCCGATGGACCCGGAGGACGTGTTCTGCGGGTCCTGCGGGGCGAGCCGGGACGGTCGGCCCGCCCCCGGCGCGATGCCGGCCGGCTGGTCCGCCGCCCGGGCCGGTGACGAGGACCACCCGCCGACCCTGCCCAACACCCCCGCCGTCCCCGCCCAGGGCGCCGTCCAGACCGTGCAGAGCGCGGTCGCGTGCGCGCACTGCGGCCTCCACCAGGTCACCCACGACGGCTACTGCGAGGCCTGCGGCCGCGCCCAGCCGCGCCCCCGCGACCACATGGAGAAGGCGCTCGGCGGGGTCGCCGGGGTCAGCGACCGGGGCCTGCGGCACCACCGCAACGAGGACTCCTTCACCGTCGCCGCCAGCTCGCTGCCCGGCGGCGAGCCGGTCGTGGTCGCGGTGGTCTGCGACGGCGTCTCCTCCTCCGACCGGCCCGACCAGGCCTCCGAGACCGCCGTCGACGCCGCCTCCGAGTCCCTGCTCAGCTCGCTGGAGGCGGGCACCGACCCGACCTCCGCGATGCGCCGGGCGATCGCCGACGCGGCCGAGGCGGTCGCCGCGCTCGCCACCGACGGCACCAAGCCGCTGCGCCCCGACGTCAACGCGCCCGCCTGCACCTACGTCAGCGCGATCTCCGCCGGCGGCCGGGTCACCATCGGCTGGGTGGGCGACACCCGGGCCTACTGGATCCCCGACGACCGGGTCTCCGCCGAGCCGTTCCGGCTCACCCAGGACGACTCCTGGGCCGCCCGGATGGTCGAGGCCGGGCTGATGGGCGAGGCCGAGGCGTACGCGGACCCGCGCGCCCACGCCATCACCGGCTGGCTCGGCGCGGACGCCGAGGAGGTCGTGCCGCACACCCTCGACTTCACCCCGCACGTCCCCGGGGTGCTGCTGGTCTGCACCGACGGGCTGTGGAACTACGCCGAGGCCGCCACCGACCTGGCGTACTTCGTCCGGCCGGACGCCCGGACCGAGCCGCTGGCCGCCGCCCAGACCCTGGTGAAGTTCGCCATCGCGGCCGGCGGGCACGACAACATCACCGTCGCGGTGCTGCCGATCGACCCGCCGGCGGCGGGTCCGGCGGCCGGGGACGGGTACCAGGAGGAGGACGGCCGGACCGCCACCGCCCTGGACCTGCCGGTGATCGGCGCCGCGGGCGTCGGCTCCGGCTCCGGCTCCGGGGAGAGCGACGAGGAGGAGTACGACCCGACCCTGCCGGACATCCCGGTGATCGGCTCCGCCGCCGCGCCGCTCCCGCCCGTCCCCCCGCTGCCCCCGCAACCGCCGCTGCCGCCCGCCGTCCCGCCCCGCCCGACCGTGCCCCCGGCCCGCTGACCCGGCCACCCCACCCCCCAGGGCCCGCGCACCCCGCGCGGGCCCTCTGACGGCCCACCCGCGCAGCACCGTCCGGCAAGGCACCACCCAGCTAGTCACCACAGCAAGGCACCCGCCGCCCCCGGCGGCGCCCCACCCCAGCGAGTCACCGCCCGCGCACCAATCGACCATCCGACGGGAGCCACCGGCCCACGGCCGCACCGGCCGCCGAACCACCGGCCCCACCCCGCCCCACCCGCCGCCCCCGGCGGCGCCCCACCCAGCGAGTCACCACCGCCCGCGCACCAATCGACCATCCGACGGGAGCCACCGGCCCATGGCAACACTGGCTAAGCCGAACCTGCCCAGGTTCGACGTGGAGATCTTCCAGAACGAGTTCCTCGCGGACGGCGCCCGCGAGGTGAACGCCATCGTCACCGTCACCGCGACCGGCGGCGGCACCTCCGGCGGCCGTCCGCTCGGCGTCACCGACGCCGCGCAGGGCGGCGCCGACGGGCAGTCCGCCGCCGTGGTGCTCCTGGTGGACTGCTCCGGTTCGATGGACTACCCGGCCAGCAAGCTGCGCGGGGCCCGCGAGGCCACCGCCGCCGCCATCGACACCATCCGCGACGGCGTCGCCTTCGCCGTGGTCGCCGGCACCCACGAGGCCCGCGACACCTTCCCCGGCGACGGCACCCTCGCGATCGCCTCGCCGGACACCCGCGACCGGGCCAAGGAGTCGCTGCGCCGCCTCACCGCGGCCGGCGGCACCGCCATGGGCGCCTGGCTGACCAAGGCCGACCAGCTGTTCCTGACCCGCCCCGACATCCCGATCCGGCACGCCATCCTGCTGACCGACGGCAACAACGAGCACGAGACCGCCGCCGACCTGGAACGCGCCATCGGCCGGGTCAGCGGCCGCTTCACCGCCGACTGCCGGGGCGTCGGCACCGACTGGAAGGTCGCCGAGCTGCGCAAGATCTCCTCCGCGCTGCTCGGCACCGTCGGCATGGTCCCGGAGCCGTCCGGTCTGGCCGAGGACTTCCGGTCGATGATGGCCGGCGCGATGGGCAAGCAGGTCGCCGACGTCGCGCTGCGGATCTGGACGCCGGCCAACGCGACGGTGAAGTTCGTCAAGCAGGTCGCCCCCGCGCTGGAGGACCTCACCGCCCGCCGGGCCGAGGCCGGGCCGCGGGCCGGCGACTACCCGACCGGCTCGTGGGGCGACGAGAGCCGCGACTACCACGTCTGCGTGGAGGTCCCGGCGGCCTCGGTCGGCAACGAGATGCTGGCCGCCCGGATCAGCCTGGTGCTGCCGCCCTCGGTCTCCGGGGGGACGCCCGAGGTGCTGTCGCAGGGCCTGGTCAAGGCGTTCTGGACGGACGACCTCGCCTCGTCCACCCGGATCAGCCCGCAGGTCGCCCACTACACCGGGCAGGCGGAGCTGGCCGCGTCGATCCAGGAGGGGATGGAGGCGCACCGCCTCGGGGACGTCCACCGGGCCACCGCCAAGCTCGGCGCCGCCGTCCGGATCGCGCACGCGTCCGGCAACGAGGGCACCTACAAGCTGCTCCAGAAGGTGGTCGACGTGGTGGACGCGAAAGAGGGTACCGTTCGGTTCCGTAACCACGTGAGCAAGGCCGACGCGATGCTCGTCGAGACCGAGTCGACCGTGACCGTCCGTGTGAAGAAGTGACCGCCGAAGCGCCGACCGGGCCGCGAACCGGCCGGGCCCGGCCCCGGCCGGCTGGGAATTGAGGGGGGACCTGATGCCGATCTGCCCGAGGGGCCACGAGTCGCAGGCCGAGGACTGGTGCGACTTCTGCGGTTTTCCGATGACGCCGCCGCAGCCGGTGCCGCCGCCGCCCGGCACGCTCCCCGGCGCCCCCGGGGCCCCGGGGGCG
>NZ_JBFBDO010000157.1:0-12562 GCF_040683335.1 Kitasatospora sp. NPDC093806 | reverse complement strand
ACGGCGGCCAGCAGGACGGCGAGGGCGAGGAGCCCGCACCGGCGGGGCACCCGGCCCGCCGACCGCCCCGGCCGCCGTGGCCGGCTGCGCCCGGGCCGAGGACGCCGAACCGGAGTCCATGGTCTTCGGGTTCACCGGCGGCACGCTGAACGTCGTCTCGCTGCACGACGTCCCGACCGACCTCGTCGCGACGGACCGTCAGGACGTCAAGGTCACCCGCTGGTTCGAGGCGAACGTGATCGGCCGGCAGCGGAGCGGCTGGACGCTGGAGGGCGACACGCTCACCCTGGAGGCGAGTTGCTCGGGCTACGCCGACTGCGACGCGCGGTTCCGGGTCGAGGTGCCGCCGCACGTGACCGTGCTGCGCGACGGCAAGGCGACCGACCTCAAGGGCGGCCGGTCCGCCTGACCCTGCTCCGGCCGGTCCGCCTGATTCTGCTCCGGCCGGGCCGCCCGACCCGCCTCCGGGCGGGGCCGTCGGCGCGTCGTGCGAGACTGCGGTGCGTGACGAGCCCGCACCCGGAACCCCCGCAACCCATCCGCACGCTGATCGCCGACGACCAGGAGGCGGTGCGCCGCAGCGTGCGGCGGATCCTGGAGGCCCAGCCCGACATCACCGTGGTCGGCGAGGCGTCCGACGGGGTCGCCGCGCTCGAACTCGCCGCGGAGCTGCGCCCGGACGTCGCCCTGGTGGACATCCGGATGCCCCGGATGGACGGGCTGGAGCTGACCAGGCGGCTGGCCGGCCCGGGGGCCGCCACCCCGGTGCGGGTGGTGGTGCTGACCACCTTCGACCTCGACGAGTACGTCTACCCGGCGCTGCGGCACGGGGCCTCGGGGTTCCTGCTCAAGCGGTCCGGTCCGGCGCTGCTGGCCGAGGCGGTCCGGGCGGCGGCGGGCGGCGAGAGCCTGATCAGCCCGTCGGTGACCGTCCGGCTGCTGCAGCACGTGACCGCGCCCCGGCGCACGGACCGCCGGTCGGCCCCGGTGGCGCCGCTGACCGAGCGCGAGGTGGAGATCGCCGGTCAGGTCGCGGCGGGCCGGACCAACGCCGACATCGCCGCCGAACTGTTCATCTCCCCGGGCACGGTGAAGACGCACGTGGCCAGCATCCAGCGCAAGCTGGGGGTGCAGAACCGGGTCGGCATCGCCGTGCACGCCTGGGAGATGGGGTACGCGGTGCCGGGCCCGGCGTAGCCTCGGGCCGGCGGCGCTCCGGCGGCCGGGCGTGAGGAACCTGCGAGGCGGGGGGTGGCCTCCGGACTTCGTGTCCTCCGGCCCGTACAGTTCGATCGTCGACCGAGGTACCAGCGGCAGACCCTGATCCGTCTCGATCTGTCGCCACTGCCTCCTGCGGTCGAACTTCCTCCGACTACCTCGCAGGTCCATAACCATGATGCGCCTCGACGGGTTCGCGCACCAGGGTTTTTCCGGACCAATTCCGGCGAATCGGACATCGGCGTCTCGGGGCGCCGGTGTTTCGGGGCGCCGGCGGTTCAGGACAGCGCGTCCTTGCGCAGGAACCGCTTGAGGCGCTGCCACGGCCAGGTGTTGATCACGTCCCCCGCGGTCAGCCAGGCGCGCTGCGCGGTGCCGATCCCGTACCGGGGGTAGGCCAGGTGCGGGGTGGCGTGCGCGTCGCTGTCGACGGCGAACTTCACGCCGTGGCGCTTGGCCCGGAGCACGTCCTCGTCCCGCAGGTCGAGGCGCTGGGGCGAGCTGTTGATCTCGATGGCGGTGCCGGTGCGGGCGGCGGCCGCGAAGACGGCGTCCAGGTCGACGTCGATCGGTCCGCGACGGCCGATCCGCCGGGTGGTGAGGTGGCCGATCACGTGGACGTGCGGGTTCTCGCAGGCGCGGACCAGCCGGCGGGTCTGGGCGGCCCGGTCGGCGCCGAAGTGCGAGTGGACGGAGGCCACGCAGACGTCGAAGCCGGCCAGGAACTCGGCGGGCCAGTCGACGGTGCCGTCCCGGCCGATGTTCAGCTCGGTGCCGTGCAGCAGCCGCATCCGCCGGTGGCGTCCGGCCAGCTCGCGCAGCCGGGCCCGCTGGGCGAGCATCTTCTCGTCCGTCATCCGCTGCATCACCAGGTCGGGCGCGTGGTCGGTGACGGCGTAGTAGGCGTAGCCGCGGGCGGCGGCGGTGTCGATCATCTCCTCCAGGGTGGCCAGCCCGTCGGTCAGGTCGGTGTGGGTGTGCAGGTCGCCGCGCAGGTCCGCCTCGGTCACCAGCTCCGGCAGCTCGCCGCGCAGGGCGGCCTCGATCTCGCCCCGGTCCTCGCGCAGCGGCGGCGCGATCCACGGCAGGCCGAGCGCCGCGTAGACCTCCTCCTCGGTCGCCGAGACGACCTTCTCCCCGCTCTCGGCGTCGAACAGCCCGTACTCGGAGAGCTTGAGGCCGGCCCGGACCGCCATCGTGCGGAGCCGGATGTTGTGCGCCTTCGAGCCGGTGAAGTACACCAGCGCCGCGCCCCAGTCCTCCTCCGGGACCACCCGCAGGTCGACCTGGAGGCCGTCCGTGGTGCGGACCGAGGTCTTGGTCGGACCGCTGCCGATCACCTCGGCCACGTAGGGGAGCGCGGTGAGCGCGGCCATCAGCGGGGCCGAGTCCTCGGCGGTGGCCAGGACGTCGATGTCGCCGACGGTCTCGCGCATCCGGCGCAGCGAGCCCGCGTAGG
This sequence comes from Kitasatospora sp. NPDC093806, assembly GCF_040683335.1. Classification (NCBI taxonomy): domain Bacteria; kingdom Bacillati; phylum Actinomycetota; class Actinomycetes; order Kitasatosporales; family Streptomycetaceae; genus Kitasatospora; species Kitasatospora sp. NPDC093806. The sequence goes on along the minus strand of NZ_JBFBDO010000157.1, from coordinate 9,885 downwards.
CGCAACGGGTGCAGCCCGGCACGGCCGTCAGGGCCGCGACGAGCTGCTCGGCCTGCGCGGTGGCGACGTCCAGCAGGGTCCGGCCGCCGGACTGCCGCATCAGCTCGATGCCGTGCAGGATCTTCTCGCCGCTGCGTTCGCCGAGGCCGGGCACCTCGCTCAGCCGGTCGGCGCGGATCGCCTCGGCGAGCTGGTCGACGGAGGCGATGCCGAGGTCGCGGTAGAGGGCGAGGGCGCGCTTGGGGCCGACGCCGGGGACGGACATCATCGCGCGCACCCCGGCCGGGATCTTCGCGCGGAGGTCCTCCAGGGCGGCGATCCGTCCGTCGGCGAGGTACTCGGCGATCTTCCCCGCGGTGGACTTCCCGACGCCCGGGATCTGCTGGAGGCCCTTGAGGTCGAGTTCGGCGAGGTCCGTCGGGTGGCCGCCGACCGCGCGGGCGGCCTTCTCGTAGGAGCGGGCGCGGAAGGCGTCGCCACCGGTGATCGAGATCAGGTCGGCGTACTCCTGGAGCAGCTCCCTGACCTGGTCGTTGAGCCGGGCCATGGGGTCAGTCTAGGTTCGGCGGGCGGATCGGGCCGGGCGGGCGGAAGCGGCCGCCGGGGGCGGGTGGGGTCGGTGGCCAGGGGCGTGCGGGGCCGGGCGGGGCCGGTGCCGGGGGCGTGCGCGGCCGGGCGCGCGCCGTGCTGCCGCGCCCCGTCGGGTGACGGGTGACGGCCCCGCTGGTCGGCGGGGTGGCCGGGGCGGGCGGGGGCCCGGAGGCCGGATTGTCACCCGGGCGGCGGAGGCGCAGGCTTGGCGCAGGGCCGGGGAACGGTCCGTACCGGGTCGCCGCGGACGTGGCGGACCCGGTCGGTGCGGGACGAGGGGCAGGGCGATGGCAGGCGGGAAGCTCTGGGGCTACGTCGCTTCCGGTGCCCGGGCGCTGGGCGGATTCGCTCCGTTCGGGCGGTCCGGGGCGTCGGCGGGCGTGCGGTTGCTCAAGGGTGTGGGTGGTGGCGGTGCCGGTGGGGGACGGCCGGAACCGGGGGCGCGCGGGGTGGCGTTCGGCGGCCCGGCCGGGATGGCGGAGCCCGGTGGTCCGGGCCGCGGCGGGGCCGGGGGGATGGCCGGGCCGCAGCTGCTGTCGCGGCCCGAGCTGGAACGGCTGCGGTGGACGGACCGGGCCGGTGGGTGCGTGCCGGACGCGCGGCACGTCCAGCTGGCCGAGGTGGTCGGGCGGGTGCTGCGGGGCGGCGGCCGGGCGCCGGTCGTGGCGGTCCGGATACCGCTGGGGCTGCCCGTGGTGGTCGCGGACGCCACGCGGCTGGAGGCCGCGCTGGCCGGGCTGGTGGACCACGCGATCCGCCGCAACCCGCCGGGTGCGCGGGTGCTGGTGACGGCGGATCCGCTGCCCGGCCCGGGTGCCGCGGGCGGGCGGGGCGGGCGGGCGTTCCCGGTGGCGTACCCCGCGGAGTTCGGCGGGGAGTTCGGCATGGACCTCGGGGCCGACCTCGGGGCCGACTTCGGTCGGGACTTCGGCGCGCGGTTCGGTGCGCGGTTCGGCGCGGGGTCCGGTCCGGCGGAGGCGGCCGCGGGGGAGCCGGCCCGGGTCGAGCTCCGGGTGGTGGACCGGGGCGCGTCGGAGCTGCCGGAGGCGCGGCAGTGGCTGCTGTCGGGGGTGCGGGGCGTCGAACCGGGCGGGCCGTCGATGTCGGCCGTGGTCCGGGCGGCGGGCGGCCGGCTGGCGGTGGAGCAGACGCCCGGCGGGGGTCTCACCGTGGTCCTGGTGCTGACCGTCGCGCGGGACTGACGGGGGGCGGGACTGGCCGGGGGGGCGCCGGTCCGCTCGGGCCGTGGGTTCGCCTGTGCTCGTCCGGCTCGGTGGAACCGCAAAGACTTCTTCGCAAAAACCCTTTGCGAAGAACTGTTTGCGGTCCTATGGTGCTGCCATGACCGAAGACCGCAGGTGGCCGCACAGTTCGGATCCGCAGACCGATGTCGTGATCGATGCCAAGGGCCTGCGCGCCCTGGCCCACCCCGTGCGCGTGCGGCTGATCGGGCTGCTGCGCCTGAACGGCCCGTCCACCGCCACCAGGCTCGCCGAGCAGCTGGGGCTGAACTCCGGCGCGACCAGTTACCACCTCCGCCAGCTGGCGGCGGCCGGTTTCGTCGCCGAGGACACCGAGCGGGGGAACGCCCGCGAGCGCTGGTGGCGGGCGGTCCACCAGGTGACGTGGTGGACGGACGCCGACCTCGCCGAGGAGGAGCCGGAGGCGGCGCTCGGCTACCTGAGGTCGATCGTCGCGGCGCACACCCTCACCGCGCAGACCGCGCTCAACGCCTACGAGACCATGCCGGTCGAGTGGCGGCACGCGCTGGACCTCAGCGACATGGTGCTCCAGCTCTCCCCGCTGGAGGCCCGGGCCCTCGCGGGCGAGCTGACGGAGGTGATCGCCCGCTACCGCCGGCTCGATCCGGCGGCCCCCGCCCCGGAGGGCACCGACCGGGTGGCGGTCGTCGTCCATGTGCTGCCCGAGCCGCAGGAGGTCGCGGACGAGGGGCCGACGGGGTCCGTGGGTTCGGAGGGGCCGGACAGGTCCGGGGGTCGGTCATGACCGCGCGAGTGGCGGCGGAGAGCGCCGCCGCGGGGGCGACCGGCGGCCCGGCCGCTGCCGAGGTCGGCGCGCCGCGCAGTCTGCGGCCGCTGGTCGGCGTGCTGTCGGCGATGGCCATCTCGCTGACCGGCACGCGGGTGTCGGCCATCGCACTGCCGTGGTTCGTGCTCGCCACCACCGGGAGCCCCACCATGACCGGCGTGGTCGCGTTCGTCGAGCTGGCGCCGTACGTGCTGGTGAAGGCGCTGACCGGCCCGGTGATCGACCGGCTGGGCCCGCGCGTCGTCTCCTGGAGCACGGACGCGGTGAGCGCCGTCGCGGCCGGCCTGGTCCCGCTGCTGCACGGTCTCGGCCTGCTGCCGTTCTGGCTGCTGCTGGTCATGGTCGCGGTGATCGGCGCGGCCCGCGGCCCGGGGGACTTGGCCAAGGAGGTCATGGTCCCCGAGGCGGCCGACCGGGCCCGGGTCCCGATGGAGCGGGCCACCGGTCTCGCGGGGGTGACGGAGCGGCTGGCCACCACGATCGGCCCGATGGTCGGTGGCGGTCTGGTCGCGCTGCTCGGTCCGATGTCCGGGCTCGCGGCCAACGCGGTCGCCTTCGCGCTGGGCTCGCTGGTCATCGCGGTCGCGCTACCGCGCGGGATCGGGCGGGCCGTCGCCGCTCCGTCGGCGGCCGGGGCGGACGCGACCGGCGCGGCCTCGACCGGGGTCGACGCGACCGGCGGGGCGGTGCCCGCGGAGCCCCGGGTCGGCTACTGGCGGATGTTCCGGGAGGGCTTCGCCTTCCTGCGGGGTGAGCCGCTGCTGCTGACCATCATCGTGATGATCGCGGTGACCAACCTCCTGGACGCCGGGTACATGACGGTGCTGGTCCCGGTGTGGGCCCAGGAGACGGGAGGCGGCCCGGCCGCCATCGGTCTGATCGGGAGCGTCTGGGGGATCGCGGCGGTGGCCGGCAGCCTGATCGCGGCGATGGTGGCCCACCGGCTGCCGCGTCGGGCGGTGTTCTTCGTCGGCTTCCTGCTCTGCGGCGCGCCGCGGTTCGTCGTCCTGGCGCTGGACCTGCCGATGGGCGTCATGCTCGCCGTCTTCGCGGTGAGCGGGTTCGGCTCCGGATTCCTCAACCCGATCCTCGGCGCCATCCAGTTCGAGCGGGTGCCACGCCACCTGTTGGGCCGGGTCAACGCCCTGGGCGACTCGCTGGCCTGGGCCGGGATCCCCCTGGGCGGCCTGCTCGCCGGGTCGGCGGTGGCCCTGGTCGGCCTCATACCGGTGCTGCTCGTGTGCGGCGGCCTCTACTTCGCCACCACCACCCTGTCGGGCCTGCGCCCGGAGTGGCGAGAGATGGATCGCCTGCGCGGTCGCACCCCGGCCACGGGCGCGGCCACCCACGCGGGCAGCGAACCAGGCGAACCAGCGGACGAGATGGCGGCCCGGCCCCGGGCAGCGGCCTGACCACCACCCGGACCGGCCGTTCGAGCGTGGCCGGCGGCGTCCCGTGGTCCGACGGACCTGGCCGGGGCAAGGGCCGGGGCAGGGGCAGGGGCTGCGGACTGGGGCTGAGGGCTGGGGGTTGGGGCTGGGAACTGGTAGCGTCCGGATCTTCGCCGGTACGCCGGACGGAGTACCCGGGTAGGCCACCCATGACCGATCCCCATTCCCGGCTGCGGGACGCGCTCGACGCGTTGGACGCCGCCTTCGCGTCCGTCGTCTCGGCGCCGATCACCGTCGGCGGCTGCACCTACTGCTATGCCGAGAGCGACCTCGCAGCCCTCGCGGGCCCCGTCGAGCGGGTGCCGGAAGGCCTGCTGGCGTCCGTGGCGGCCAAGTCGTCCGACCACTGGGAGGACTTCCCCGCGCTGTACCGCCGGATGACGCCCCGGATCGTGCGGCTCCTGGTCACGGATCGGCTGCACGTCGACCACGGGTTGATCGCCTCCCGGCTGCTCGCCGCCGGCTGGCAGGACTGGCCCGCCTCGCAGCGGGGCGCGCTGGAGCAGGTCTGGCACGCCTGGTGGCGTTCGGCCCTGCACGAGTACCCCGGCACCGCGTACGTCCTCGGGGTGCTGGAGACCGTTGCCGTCAGCACCGGCGCCCTGGCACCGTGGCTGACGGCTTGGGCCGGAGCCCGGACGGAGGCGGCGGACCGGCACCTGGACGACGCACTCGACGACTGGCTGTTCGAAGGACAGCTCGGCGGCCTGTGGCTCGGCTTCTACCGGGAGTTGGACGCGGGGGCCGAACTGTTGCCCTGGCTGCTCTCCCTGGAAGCCGACAGGATCGGCGCCGCCCGGCGCGCCGCGGTGGAGCAGATCTCACTCGACCGGGCCGCTCCGCCGTCCTGAGGTCCGGCGGAGGGTCGGGGCGATGGGGCGGTCGGGGGGCGGGGCGGGGGCGGCGGTCGTCCAGTGGAGGAGGAGGACCGAGACGAGGGCGGCCAGGGCGCACCAGGTGGAGACGAAGGCCAGCCGCCAGAGCAGCGCACAGACCAGGGCGCCGGCGCCGGTGAGCAGGCCGAGGCGGCGGAGCAGGCGGTCGCCGCTGAGCAGCAGCGCGCCGACGGTGGCCAGGAGGTAGCCGGCCAGCAGGACGGCGGGGTGCGCGACGCCGAGGCGGTAGTCGAGGGTGTGACCGCGGTCGACGGCGACGACCGGGTGGGAGGCGATGGCGACGGCCAGCGGGACGGCGACGAGGAGTCCGAGGGCGGCCAGGGCCGTCAGCAGCCGTCGTCGGACCGGTCCGCCGGGTGCCGCGAGCCGGACACCGACCGGTACCAGGACGGGGAGCAGCGGCAGCGCGATCACCGCCCAGGCCGTCCGGGCCCAGCCGGCCGGTCCGGCGGGCAGGTCGCCGTCCACACCGAACCAGACGGCGGCCTCGATCAGCTGGTGCAGGCCCAGGACCAGGGGGAGGGAGGCGAGCAGCAGGCGTTCCGTTCGTCCGGCGCGGTGGGCCCGGAGCAGGCAGAGCACACCGACGGCCGACACGGTGCCGCCGACCAACAGGTCCGCCTGGGCGCTCCAGCACACGGGATGCTCCGGCGGCCGTTCACCGGACGCCCGTCGGCGGGCCGGTGCCGCCGTCGGGGCTGTCGTCAATGCCCTCGGTGTCGCTGTCGGGGGCGTCACCGGGGTCGGTTTCGGCCTCATCGGCCTCATCGGCCTGATCGCCCGGGACTTCGCCGATGCTCTCCAGTTCCTCCGCGACCGAGCCGGGCATCGCCGGATGGCGGCCGATCACCACCACCCCGATCACGATGGCCAGCAGGCCGACGGCCTCCCAGGCCAGCGCACCGGGGGTGACCCGGAGCCGGTCGCCGAGGAAGCCCACCGCGCAGGCGATCCCGGTGATCGGCTGGGCGGCGGTCAGCGCGGGCAGGGACATCCGCAGCGGTGCCGCCTCGAAGGCGCTCTGCACCAGCAGCAGCCCGACCACGCCCGCCGCCACCACCGCGTACGGCTGCCAGCTGCGCAGTACGGCCTCCAGCCCCTGGTGGTCGAGCCGCTGGGTGGTGGTCCGGGTGAGCGCGTCCTGGAGCCCGTAGAGCAGGCCGGCGGCCAGGGCGAGCAGGGTCGCCTCCTCGAACAGGGGCATCCGGCGGGCCAGCGAGACGAGCAGCAGGGTCAGTCCCACCACCGTCCCGACCACCAGCCAGTGCCGCAGTTCGCCGGCGGGTGGGCCGCCCCCGGTCGGTCGGCCGGCCACGATGAACGTCGTCACGCCCACGGCGAGCAGCAGCACGCCCGCCCAGCCGGAGCGGCCGAGGGTCTGGCGGGTCAGCACCCGGGAGAGTGCCATCGCGAAGATGAGGTTGGTGGCCAGGAGGGGTTCGACGAGCGAGACCTCGCCCTGGTTGAGGGCGAGCGCGGAGAGCAGCAGTCCGCCGACCATGAAGCCGGTGCCGAGCAGCCACTCGGGCATCCGCAGCAGGTCGAGCAGCAGTCGCCAGTGCAGCATGTCGGCACGCGGGGCCCGCTGCGCCGCGTGCTGCTGGAGGACGAATCCGAGGCCCAGGAAGCAGGCGGCGCCCAGTGCCAGGAGGAAGACCGCCACGGAGGGACCACCCGAAGGTTGCTGCCCGCGCCGTACCGCCGGGTCCCGGGGACGGTTCCTCGGCGAGGTCGTCCGGGGGGCCGGTGTTCCGCAGCGGGGTGTCCCGCGGCAACGGCGCGCTGTGGCCAGCCTACCGCCGGGGCCGGTCGCCGACCCCTGGAACCGGGCGCCCCACCGGGCCCGCCGACCCCGCCACCGGGTGCCCCGCCGATGCTCCGCCGGTGCCCCGCCGGGAGCCCGTGGGCGCCCCCGTCCGGGCGCCCGGTCCCCGCTTGCCGCCGTGGTGGTGGCGGGCGCACGCTGGTGTGAGCGGCCGCCGCGGGGGCACCACCCCTACCGGCCCGAGCAGGCGCGACGGGGGCCGGCGCCAGGAGGTGTGGCATGCACAACCAGTGGGATGTGGAGCTGAGCTTCGAGGAGGACGGCGTCCACACGGGGTGCGACGCGAGGCTGACCGGTGCCCGGGCACCCGGCCTCTCCGCACACGGTGAGGCGACCAAGAGCAGGGAGGACCGCCCGCTCGCCCGGATCGGCGAGGAGATGGCGGCCGCACGGGCGCTGGAGGCGCTGTCCCGCAAGTTGAAGGCCCAGGCGGACGGGGAGATCGAGGACGAGGGGCACCGGCCGGGGTACCTGGTCTACTGACGGAGCGGACGGCGGATCGGCGGGGCCACGCGGCGGCCGCGCCGGTCAGCCGGTGCGGGTGGGCACCGGCTCACCCGCCCGTCCACCGCTCGTGACGCGCTCTTGGCCGTCGGTCCGGCCGTCCCTCCGGTCGTCCGTCCGGCCGTCCCTCCGGTCCCGCTTGGGGACGAACAGGAGAGCGAGCAGCGCGGCCACGCCGAGCAGGACGGCGGTGGCCACGAACGCGTGCTCGTACCCGGCGGCCAGCGCGGCCTCCGGGCTCTGGCCGTCCGCCGCGGCCCGTCGGGTGGCCGCCACGGCGAGGCTGGACAGCACGGCGAGGCCGATGCTGCCGCCGCACTGGCGCCCGGCGTTGAGCAGTCCGCTGACCAGTCCGGCCTCGCCCGGGTCGACTCCGGAGACGCCCATCGCGGTGTTGGCGACCATGCAGACGCCGACGGCGACGCTGGCGACCAGTGACGGTCCGACGAAGCCGGTCAGGTAGTCGGAGTCGACGTCGAGCCCGCCGAACCAGAGCATCCCCAGGGCGCCGAGCAGCAGCGCGCCGGTGAGCGTGGCCCGTCCGCCGAACCGGGCGGTGAGCCGACCGGCGACCACGCTGCCCGCCGCCGTCCCGGCACAGAACGGCAGGAAGGCGGCGCCCGCCGCCAGCGGGCCGTAGTGCAGGACGTTCTGCAGGTGGAGCGAGCAGAAGTAGAAGCCGACCAGCATGGCCGCGCCGAGCAGGGTGACCAGCAGGCTCGACACCCAGGCCGTCCGGCCCCGGAGCACACCCAGCCGGACGAGCGGCGCCTGGGTGAGGCGGGGCGCGAACCGGGCCTCCCAGCCGAGGAAGGCGAGCCCGAGCAGGACGGCGGCGCCGAGCGTGCCCAGGGTCCGGGCGGAGCCCCACGGATGACGGTCGGTCTCCATCAGGCCGTAGACCAGGACGGTCATCGCGCCGGTGCCGAGCAGCGCGCCGAGCACGTCGGGACGGCCGGTGCGCGGCGGGCGGGCGGCCGGGACCGAACGCGCCGCCAGGGCGAGGCCGACGAGCACGATCGGCGCGTTGACGAAGAACACCCAGCGCCAGTCGAGCAGGTCGGTGAGCACCCCGCCGAGCAGGACGCCGAGCGCGCTGCCGCCCGCCGTCACCATCGACCAGACGCCGATCGCCCGGGCCCGGGCCGCCCCCTCGGTGAAGGTGACCATGATCAGGGTCAGGCCGATCGGGGCCAGCACCGCCGCGGCCACGCCCTGGCCGGCCCGGGCGGCGACCAGCTGCCCGGGGGTCTGGGCGAAGCCGCCGAGGACAGAGGCGAGCCCGAACAGCACCAGGCCGGAGAGGACCGCCCGGCGGTGCCCGACCAGGTCGGCGATCCGGCCGCCGAGCAGCAGCAGCCCGCCGAAGGCCAGCGCGTAGGCGTTGACCACCCACGGCAGCGAGCTGTCGGCGAAGTCGAGCGCCTCGCCCATGGCGGGGAGGGCGATGTTCACGATGCTGGCGTCGAGCGTGACCATCAGCTGGCAGACGGAGACCGTCGCCAGGACGAGTCCGGGGCGGGTGGCACCCCGGCCGGGGGTGGTCCGGGACGGGTGGGGTGGCGCGGCTTCGGGCATGGTGGCCTCCTATGCGAACGTTGTTCGCGTAAGGTAAGCCTAAGTTAACGAGGGTCGCAAGTGTCCCAGGTCGGAGGCGGGTTGGCACAGGCATGGCAGGATGGCGGGGTGTCAGAGCGGAGCGGCCGGCCGGGCGCCGGTGAAAACGGGGCGCACGGGGCGCACGGGCCCTCCGGGTCGGCCGAGGCGGTCGGGGCAGTCGATGCGGTCGGGGCCGACGGCGCCGAGGGTTCCCCCGGTGCGGGTGAGGAGCGCGGCAAGTACGGGCGCAGGCGCCCGCGTCCCGGGCTGACCACGGCCGGGGTGGTCGCCGCCGGCCGCCGGGTGATCGAGCGCGACGGGATCGACGCGCTCACCATGCGCGCCGTCGCCACCGAACTCGGCACCGCGCCCGCGTCCCTCTACCGGCACGTCACCGACCGCGACGCGCTGCTGATCGCGGTCCTGGAGCAGATCGCGGAGGGGCTGCCGGTCGAGGTCCCGGGCACGGACCCGGAGGCCCGGCTGCTGCGCCGCCTCCTCGACGCCCACGACCACATGGCCGGCCACGCCTGGGTGCTGCACATCCTGATCCGGGGCGAGCTGGTGGCCGAGAACGCGCTGCCCTTCAACGACGCCTGCCTCGCCGACCTGATGGCCGCCGGACTGCCGCCCGGGCGCGCGCTGTCCGCGTTCCGCGCCTGCTGGCAGCTGGTCCTCGGCGAACTGCTCTCCGAGCACCCGGTCAGCCCGCCGCGCGAGCCCAACCAGCGGCGGGCGGTCTTCGAACGGGTGGACGCCGCGCGGCTCCCGGCCCTGGGGCGGGTGCTGGCCGAGGAGGGGTACACCGGCGTGGGCAACCACTGCGGGGACCTGCGGGCGGCCCTGGCGGCGTTGATCGGCGGCCTGGTGCGCGGGTAGCCGCCGCCGGGCGCGGGTCAGAACCGGGCGGCCCGGGCGGTCGCGCGGCGGTTCCTGCCGGCGACGACCGGGGCGGTGACGGAGGCGGTCC
>NZ_JBFBDO010000156.1:0-12718 GCF_040683335.1 Kitasatospora sp. NPDC093806 | reverse complement strand
GGCCTGCATCCGCAGGGCGCCGGCGGCATGGGCGTATTCGGCGGCGATCCGGGCGGAGGGGCGGCTGGCGGTCCATCGGGGTCCTCGATTCTGGCCGGCGCCGGGGGCCCGGCACGCCTGCCGCCCACCCTCCGCCGGACCGGCGGACGGCCGCCAGCAGGGCTGATGCGTTCGGGTGAGCGGCCGGCGGCCGCTCCTCGGGGCTCGGTCGGCGGGCGGTCAGGAGAGGCCCGAGCCCTCCTGGGTGTCCGCCTCCACCGCCGCCCGCTCCTCCTCCAGCCGGACCACGTGCCGGCGCCGGGCCACCACCCCGTACGCGGCGGCCGCGCTCGCCGCGAACGCCGTCAGACCGACCCACGGGCGGTCGAAGACGTGCCCGGTCAGGTGGTCCAGGGAGTACCGGCCGGGGCCCGCCAGCCCGAGCGCCAGACCGGTCGCGCCCAGGAACGCCGGGTACTCGTAGCCGCCGCCCATCACGAAGAAGCCCGCCGGGGCGTGCACCGCGACGGCGCCCGCCATCGTGCCGGCCACCACCGCGCCCGCCGCCGGCGTGGCCAGCCCGGCCACCAGCAGCGCGCCGCCGCCCGCCTCGCCGAGGCCGGCCGCCAGGGCGCTCTGCCGCGCCGGGTGGAAGCCCATCGCCTCCATCGCCTTGGTGGTGCCGTCCAGGCCGCCACCGCCGAACCAGCCGAACAGCTTCTGCGTGCCGTGGGCGATCAGCACCCCGCCGACCGCACCGCGCAGGGCCAGCAGGCCCAGGTCCTTACGGTTCAGAGCCATCTCGAAGTCCTTGTCTCGAAGTCCTTGTCGAGAAGTCCTCGGCGAAGTCCTCGGCGAAAGGGGTGGGTCGGCTTCCATGGCACCGGAAACGGCCGGTCGGCTCGACTCGGGACGGCCATTCGGGGGAATCCGGGCGCGGCCGGGAATAGACGGCGCCCGCAGCGTGGCGGCCCGGCGGCGATGATCGCCGCGGCCATGCTTGGCACATGTTCGTCTTCAACCTGAGCAGCGCCTTCATCGCCTTCTTCGCCGTCGTCGGTCCGCCGAAGGTCCTGCTGTCCTTCGCCCGGCTGGCCGCCACCCGCTCCACCCGGGAGCTGCGCAGGCTGGCGGCGTGGAGCACGGTCATCTCGGCGGTGATCGGCGCGGCCCTGGCCTTCAGCGCGGACTTCGTCACCACGCTGTTCCACATCAGCGACCAGTCGCTGCAGCTGGCCGGCGGGCTGATCTTCTTCGTCTACGCGGTGGCGCTGGTGTTCGGCTTCCACCTGGGCGCCGGTGCCGACGAGGCGGACGAGCACCTGGCCAACCCGATGGTGGACGGCATCCGGGAGCTGCTGCTGCCCTACCTGGCCAGCCCGCTCGCGGTCACCGCGGTGCTGGTCGGCGCGCTCAGCAAGGACGACTGGGGCTGGCGGGCCACGGTGGCCGGCGCGTACGTCGGCGTGGTGGTGATCAACTACCTCTGCGTCGCCGCGCTCGCCCCGCTGCTGCGGCGCACCCACCGCACCTCGCTGGAGGTGGTCGCCCGGCTGCTCGGCCTGCTGCTCGCGGCGGTCGGCGTCGAGCTGATCCTGACCGGGCTGGCCGGGCTCGGCGTGCCGCTGCCCGACGCGCACTGAGCGGGCCGCACCGAGCGGACCGCACCGAGCTGACCGTCGCGGGTCGGGTCCGCCCGGCGAGGGGGCGGACCCGGCCGGGCCTCAGCCGGTCGCGGCCAGCCGGACCAGCACCTCGCCGATCCGGTCCCGCACCAGCGGGTCGGCGACCAGCCCGTCCGCCCCGACGTCCCCGCGCGCCAGCGGCACCCGGACGCAGGCCTCCTCGACCACCGCCGCCCCGGTGTAGCCGAGCACCGTGCGCAGCGCCGCCTCGGCGCCCAGGCCCCGCCCCGCCCCGGCGGCGTTGATCCAGGCGGCCGGCTTGTCCGCGATCTCGGTGCCGCCCACCGTCCAGTCCAGCAGGTTCTTGAAGGCGCCCGGCAGGGTCCCGGCGTACTCGGGCGTACAGATCAGCAGGGCGTCGGCGGCCTCGATCGCCGCCCGCAGTCCGGCGACCGGCTCCGGCAGCGGGTCGAGGTCGAGGTCCGGGTTGAAGTGCGGGAGCCCGGCCAGCCCGGTGTAGTAGCTGGTGGCGACGCCCTCGGTGGCCCGCGCGACGGCGGCGGCCGTGCGCAGCACCGTCTCGTTGACGGACCCGGCACGGAGGCTGCCCGGAAGCAGCAGAATCTGACGGTCGATCGGCATGCCGAGGAACCTATCGTTCCTTTCCTGCCTTTGATCCCCTTACGGCACGACCACCGGGCGCCACGGGACGGGGCTGGAGAGGACCATCGAGCTGGCGGGCTGGCCGTAGGCGCCGAGGCGGTCGATCAGGGCCTCGAAGTCGGCCATCGCGGGGACCGCGACCAGCAGCGCGCAGCAGGCGCCGCCGGTGACCCGGTGCAGCTGGAGCACCTCGGGCCAGCGCGCCACCTCGGGGTCGCGCAGCACGCAGCGCGGGCCGTAGCACTGGATCTGCACCAGCGCGGTGATCGGCAGGCCGGCCCGGGTGAGGTCGATGTGGGCGTGGTAGCCGCTGATCACCCCGTCGGCCTCCAGGCGGCGGACGCGTTCGGCCACGGCGGGTGCGGAGAGGCTCACCCGGCGGGAGAGTTCGTTGTAGGAGAGCCGGGCGTCGGCCTGCAGCTCGGCCAGCAGGCGGCGGTCGACGGCGTCCACGGCGGCTCCTGAGGGTCGGGTTCGGTTGGCTGGATTCCGCTGCTTTGCGATCGTGAAGAGGATCCGGAAAAGACCTCTCGTGCGACAGGCGCGGTCGCGGTAACCGTGCCCGGCACCCATTCAAATGCGGGCCCGGGCCGCCGCACAATGGGGCCCCGGTAACGACCGCGGCGGTGGGGCCGGTTCCCGGCTCCGTCCGGTAATCGGTCGCCGGTGATTTCAGGAGGGATCGGGCATGGGGCACGACACGATGGAGAAGCCCAACCTGTCGTTCGACCGGAACGGGGCGCCGGGCAAGGGCACGCCGTACGCGCAGTACATCAAGCTGGACGAGCTGCACAGCCTCCAGCAGCCGCTCAGCGAGGTGCCGGCCGAGCGCTCGTTCATCGTCACCACCCAGGTGATGGAGCTGCTCTTCGGCCAGCTGCGGCACGAGTGGACGCTCGCCCAGCAGGCTCTGCGCGCCGACGACCTGCCGGCCGCGCTGGCCGCGCTGCGCCGGGGCACCCACGTCCAGGACGTGCTGGTGGAGTCCTGGGACCTGCTGGCCACCATGACCCCGCAGGAGTTCAACGGCTTCCGACCGGTGTTCGGCGAGGCCTCGGGCTTCCAGTCCTCGGCCTTCCTGCACCTGGAGTTCCTGCTCGGCAACAAGAACGCCGCGCTGCTGAAGATGTACCAGGACAGCCCGAAGACGCTCGCCGACCTGACCGCCGTGCTGGCCGCCCCCGGCCTGTACGACGACGCGCTGGCGCTGCTGGGCCGGCACGGCCTGGCGGTGCCGGACACCGTGTCCGAGCGGCGCTACCAGGCGGACGACGCGGTGGCGGCGGCCTGGCGGCGGGTCTACACCGAGTCGGAGCACGCCGGGCTGCTGCCGCTCGCCGAGGCGCTGCTGGACGTCGCCGAGCGGGTGACCCGCTGGCGCCAGCGGCACCTGGCGTCGGTCAAGCGGGCGATGGGCGGCAAGTCCGGCTCGGGCGGTTCCAGCGGGCTGGTCTGGCTGCGCCGCGCCGCCGAGCAGGACGTGTTCCCGGAGCTGTGGACGGTCCGCGACGAACTCTGATCCCGGCCCCGGGCCGGTCCCGGGGCGTGCGTGCGTCAGCGGCGGATCAGCGACGGATATGAACGAGGCAAGGCACTGTGAGTGAAAGGCTGGGCATGATCACGCGCGAGGAGTGCGCGGCGCTGGACGCCGCCGACCCGCTGGCGGCGTTCCGCGGGGAGTTCGCCCTGCCCCCGGGGGTGATCTACCTGGACGGCAACTCGCTCGGCGTGCTGCCGGTCCGCACCCCGGAGCGGGTGCGGGCGGTGGTCGAGGAGGAGTGGGGCCGGGAGCTGATCCGCAGCTGGAACGACGCCGGCTGGTTCGAGCAGCCCTACCGGCTGGGCCGGCGGATCGCCCCGCTGGTCGGGGCCGCGCCGGAGGAGGTCGTGGTCTGTGACACCACCTCGGTGAACCTGTTCAAGGTGCTGGCGGCGGCGCTGCGGCTGCGTCCGGGCCGGTCCACCGTGCTGGGCGACCGCGCGGCCTTCCCGACCGACCTGTACATCGCCGAGGGCGTGACCGGGCTGGTCCCGGGGACCCGCAGCGTGCTGGTCGACCCGGCCGAGCTGGACGCGCACCTGGACGGCGACGTCGCCGTGGTCGTCCTCTCGCACGTCGACTACCGGACCGGCGAGCTGCTGGACATGCCCGGGATCACCGCCCGGGTGCAGGCCGCCGGCGCGCTGATGATCTGGGACGTCTGCCACTCGGTCGGCGCGCTGCCGGTCGAGCTCGGCGCGAGCGGCGCGGACTTCGCGGTCGGCTGCACCTACAAGTACCTGAACGGCGGCCCCGGCTCCCCGGCCTTCCTGTACGCGGCCGGGCGCCACCTGGCGGCCGGACCGGAGCAGCCGCTGAGCGGCTGGTTCGGCCACGCCCGCCCGTTCGCCTTCGAGCCCGGCTACGAGGCGAAGCAGGGCATCGGACGGTTCCTCACCAGCTCGCCCTCGCTGCTCGGCCAGGCCGCGCTGGAGTCCTCACTGGACGTCTGGGAGCGGGCCGACCGGGCGGCCGTGCGGGCGAAGAGTCTGGCGCTGACCGATCTGTTCATCGCCCTGGTGGAGGACCTGGACGGGGTCGAGGTGGCCACCCCGCGCGAGCACGCCCGGCGCGGCAGCCAGGTGGCGCTGCGGCACGCGGACGGCTACCCGGTGGTGCAGGCGCTGATCGCGCGCGGCGTGATCGGGGACTTCCGGGCGCCGGACCTGATGCGATTCGGCTTCACCCCGCTCTACCTCTCGCACACCGAGGTGTGGGACGCGGCCCGGCACCTCGCCGAGGTGCTGGAGAGCGGCGAGTGGAAGGACGAGCGGTTCTCCCGCCGCGGCGAGGTGACCTGAGCGGGTGAGCCGGTGGAGGGGCTGTGGCGGGTGGTCACCCGTCACGGCCCCTCCGTCGTCCCCGGCCCTCGGTCGCTCCCGGCTCTCAGAGCGCCGTCAGCTCGCCGATCAGGCGGCGGTAGACGGCGAAGGCCGGCTTGGGCGTGTAGTCGTCCCGGAGCAGGCCGAAGTGGTGGAACAGGCCCTCCCCGGCGCTGTCCGCGTCCCGCAGGCCGAAGTGGCCGTAGCCGGTGAGGTTCAGCTCGGCGGCCAGGGCGGCGACCGTCCGGACCACCTCGTCCACCACCTCGGCCTGCCGGGCCTCGGAGCGGCCGGGGCCGGTGGGCCAGCCGTGCTCGCAGATCCGGATCGGGACCGCCGGGCCGATCCCCGCCTTGGCGACGGTCTCCCGGCGGAATCCGGCCAGCACCGCGCCGACCGCCTCGGCGAGCCGTCCGTCCGGCACCGGGCGGAAGACGTCGGGGAAGAAGTCCAGCCCGACGTAGTCCAGCGCGCGGTGGAAGCGTTCGTCGGCGAGCGCGCCGAGTTCGGACCAGAAGGTGTCGGCGGGGTCGAAGGACAGCACCGCGTTGAAGCCCACCGCGAGGTCGAGGCCGAGGGCCAGCGCCTCCTCCTTGGCCGCGACCACCCCCGCGACCAGCGCCCGCCGCACGTTCGGGACCGAGCCGTCGAGCATCGGCGAGTCGGCGTTCGGCTCCTCGCAGATCTGGAGCGTGCCGATCCGCGGGCCCTCGGTGCGGACGACCTGCCGGACGAAGTCGGTCCAGCCGTCCAGCCGGCCGTCCGGCGCGCGGAACTGGAGCACCAGGTCGAGCCGGCGGCCCTCGGTGGCGTACCGCTCCGGCTCGGCCGGGGTGGGCGGGGTGGCCGCCGAGGCGGGGAACGAGCGGTAGGCGCGGACCAGCAGGGTGGGCGCGGCGCCCTGGAGTTCGCGCAGTGCGGCGGTGATCCGCGCCGGGTCGTCGGGGCGGGCCGGGGCGATCAGGCCGGTGTCGTCGCCGAGCAGTCCGCCCGGGTAGATCGCGAAGGTGAAGGTCATGGACCCCACCGTAGCCGAAAATATTGATGTCACTGCAAGTTTGCTGCGACACCAAGGTTGCCTATGATTCCGGCATGGGACTTCGCGAGGAGAAGAAGCGGCAGACCCGGACCCTGCTGGCCGACGTCGCCACCGCGCTGTTCGCCGAGCGCGGGTTCGAGCAGGTCACGGTGGTCGAGGTGGCCCGGGCCGCCGGGGTGTCGCCCAACACGGTGTTCAACTACTTTCCGACCAAGGAGGACCTCTTCTTCGACCGGCAGGACGAGGTGGTGGCCCGATTGGCCCGGGTGGTGCGGGAACGGCCCGCGGGCCTCGGCCCGGTCGAGGCCGTCCGGGACGACCTGCTGGCCGGGCTGGACGCGGACGAGCCGACGTACGGGCTGCGCCCGGAGGCCGCGGCGTTCTGGCGGACGATCGCGGACAGCCCTGCGCTCCGGGCCCGGCTGCTCGACCTCGGCGAACGGTCCGAGCGGGCGCTCGCCGAGGCACTGGCCGAGGAGGCCGGTGCGGCCGCGGACGACCCGCTCCCCCGCGTCCTCGCGGGCGCGATCGCCGGGGCGCACCGGGCGGCGCTGGCGGAGATCCGGCGGGGCATGGTGGCGGGCGAGCCGGTGGACGCCGTCCGGGCGCGGGTGACCGCGGCGGTGACGGCG
Source organism: Kitasatospora sp. NPDC093806 (assembly GCF_040683335.1). Lineage (NCBI taxonomy): Bacteria > Bacillati > Actinomycetota > Actinomycetes > Kitasatosporales > Streptomycetaceae > Kitasatospora > Kitasatospora sp. NPDC093806. The sequence continues at coordinate 5,918 of NZ_JBFBDO010000156.1, read as the reverse complement.
GGCTTCGGGCTGCTCGGCTCCGGGCTCGCCCGGTGGCCCGCCGGGAGCTGAGCCCGCCCGGGAACGCGTCGGGCCGCCCGGTCGAAAGGATGACCGGGCGGCCCGAGAGGCGAGGCGTCAGCTGTGGCGGCCGCGGCGGCGGGCGACCAGGACGGCGATCCCGCCGAGGGCGAGCAGGCCGGCACCGGCCGCGCCGAGGATGACCGGGGTGTCACCGGCGCCGGTCGACGGCAGCGAGCCACCGCCGCCGTTCGTCGGGCCGGGGTGGTGGCCGGTCGGACCGTGGCTGCTCGGCCCGTGGTCGGTCGGGCCGTGGCTGGTCGGCCCGTGGCTGGTCGGGGCCGCGCTCGACGAGCTGGGCGAGGTGGTCGGGCCGGTCGGCACCGCGGAGGTCGTGGTGGGCGCCGGGGTGGTCGGGGTCGCCGAGGTCGGCGCCGCCGACGTGGTGGTGGGCGTCGGCGAGGTCGGGGTCGCCGAGGTGGTGGTCGCGGTCGGCGAGGGCTCGGTGGGCGAGGCCGTCGGGGAGGTCGGCGTCGGGCTCGGCGTCACCTCGCACTCCGGCAGGTCCCCGTCGAACGGGTAGCTGTGCAGCTCGTAGCCGCCGTTGCCGGTCTGGATCAGGTTGCCCGCCAGGTAGACGCGGCCGTTCATGCCGGGCATCGCGATGGTCGTGGTGGACGCCGGGTTGCCCGCCATCACCGAGCCCTGGAACTGCGCGCTGCCCAGGATCTGCGGGCTGGTGGACGCCGGGAAGTTCCACATCAGCTTGGAGCGCATCTCGGTGGTCGGATCGCCCGCCAGGCCCGTCCCGGTGTACGTGTTGATGACCGGGGCGTCCGACAGCATGTTGACCACGACGGTGGCGCCGGCCGGGATGTTGGCGAACACCAGGCCGATCTGCCCGCCGGTCGGCGAGGCCAGGTTCCCGGGGACGTTGAAGACCTGCTTCATGCTGGTCCCGTCACCGGTGAAGGTCGCCTCGCTGCTGGTGACCGCGACGGTGCCGGTGGCGGTCGCCTTGCCGACACAGGCCGAGACCTCCTCGATCTGGGTGAGCACCGACTGGTACGGCGCGGCCGCGTTGGCGTCCTGGATCGCCTGGCCGGTCGGGTCGACGGTGACCGTGCCGGAGAGCGTGCCCGCGTACCGCAGGTTGCCGAAGGCCTGGCCCTTGGAGTCGCTGCCGCCGATCAGCAGCGAGTTGCCGGCCACCATGGTGACGTCGCCGCCGACGGTCATGAAGTCGCTGCCGTTGGGCGGCACGACGCGTGAGCCGACGCCGACCACGCCGGCGTTGAAGATGCCGCCGCCCTGGCTCTTGTCGACGGTGAAGTTCCCGAGGGTGACGATCTTGCCCTCGGCCTCGGCGGCCCGGCCGTTCACGGTGTAGTTGCCGCCGGTGAAGACGTTGATCGTGGCGTCCCGGCCCGGGAAGTCACCGTTGTTCGGCGGTCCCCAGCTCGACGGGCAGTCGGGCCCGCTGCACGCGCCCAGCGGCGGGGCCAGCGGCGCGGCGGCACCGATCGTCAGCACGGCCGCCATCGGCAGCACCGCGACGGCGGTCGCCAGCGCGACCTGGACGGTCCGCCGCCGGCGGGCGGCCGGCGGACGCTCCACGGCGGTTCTTCTGTGATCCGGCGTACCGGTGCCCTGAGCCATCGACACATTCCTCCGCGCAGAGAAAAAGGCAGGTGCGCCACCTGCCGAGCGTTCCAGTTGATCCCGGATCATCCCGGTCGATTCCCTGAGATTCAAGAGATTCGGTATATCCAGTATCAAATCGGGCGTTCCATACCCTACAGACCATCAGTGTTGATCCGAAAATCCTCCGACCGGGCGCGTCCGACGTGTCCTAAGTTGGGGACCATGACTTCCGACGCGATCGCCACCGTCGCCGCCAGCGCCGACGTGCTGCGCCACCCCGAGGCCGGCGAGCACCTGCTCACCGCCCTGGAGAAGGAGCGCGCCGCCCGCTTCCGGCACGAGTCCGGGCGGGTCGACTTCACCGCCGCGCACATCCTGGTCCGGCTCTGCGCCGCCGAACTGCTCGGCGTCCCGGCCGACGGCATCGTCCTGGCGCAGCACTGCCCCGACTGCGACAAGGACGACCACGGCAAGCCCTACCTGCCCGACCACCCCGGGATCGCGGTCAGCCTCTCGCACACCAAGGGCGTGGTCGCCGCCGCCGCCGGGCACCGGCCGATCGGCGTCGACGTCGAGCTGATCACCCGCAGCGGCACCCTGCTCGACGTCGCCCCCCGGGTGCTCGCGGCGGAGGAGCTGCGGCTGGTCCGGCAGCACGCCGACCCGGCGCGGGCCTTCCTGCGGCTCTGGGTCCGCAAGGAGGCGCTGATCAAGATCGGGCGGACCACCCTGGACGGCCTCGCCGCGCTGGACCTCTCCGGCCTCCCGCTCGACCTGCCCGGCGAGCGGCCGCTGACCGGTCGGTTCGAGGACTTCCAGCTGCTCGACTGGGTGGACGAGGCGCACGGCGCGGCCGTCGCGGCGGTCTCCACCGTGCCGCCGCGCGTGGTGGTGCTGGCGCCGCCGGCCGGCTGAGGGGCGGCGGCGGCCGAATGGCCGAGGAGCGGTGGTTCCACGGCCGATTGGCCGACGAACGACGGTTCCGCGGCCGAGGTGGAGGCCGGATTCGGGGCCCGCGGATAAGCGGTGTTAGCGTCCTGCACCGGGGCGGAGACAACCGGACGCCCCGGCTGCCCGCGTCGCGACCGCCGGCGGGCGGCCCCCGTTGAGTCGCAAGGGTGCCCTGCCATGGCCAAGTTCCTGCTGAGCCTGCACGTCCTCGCCTCGGTCCTGTTCGTCGGCCCGGTGGCCGTGGCCGTCAGCATGTTCCCGCGTCGGGCGAAGGCCGCCCTCGCCGGCGGCCCCGACCAGGCCGGTGACGCCGGCATGCTGCGGCTGCTGCACCGGATCACCCAGGTCTACGCCCTGCTCGGGATAGCGGTGCCGGTCCTCGGCATCGGCCTCGCCCAGGTGATGGACGTGCTGGGCGAGCCGTACCTGATCGTCTCGATGGTGCTCACCGCGATCGCCGCGCTCTCGCTGCTGCTGTTCGTGCTGCCCGGCCAGCAGGCCGCGGTGGACGCGCTCGGCCTCGCCCCCGAGGACGAGGGGCACGCCAAGGCCGTCCGGGGGCTGAAGACGCTGCCGATGACGACGGGCGTGTTCAACCTGCTCTGGGCGATCGTCGTGGTGCTGATGGTCATCCGGCCGGGCTCGACCACCGGCGTCTGAGGCTCGGCCACTACTCTCTCGGCCATGACGATCATGGTGGGGATGGGGCCGGAGGCCGGGACGGGCGTGGGCGGGCTGCTGCGGGGCTGGCGGGAACGACGCCGGCTCAGCCAGCTGCAGCTCGCCCTGCTCGCCGACTCCTCGGCCCGGCACATCAGCTTCGTCGAGAACGGCCGCTCCCGGCCCAGCCAGGAGATGGTGCTCCGGCTCGCCGAACACCTCGACGTCCCGGTCCGGGAGCGCAACGCGCTGCTGCTGGCCGCCGGGTACGCGCCGCACTACCCGGAGAAGCGGCTGGACGACCCGTCGATGGAGGCGCTGCGCTCCGGGATGGAACGGCTGCTCGCCTCGCACGACCCCTACCCGGCGCTGGTCGTCGACGGCACCTTCCGGGTCCTCGCGGCCAACCGCTCGCTGGGCCTGCTGCTCGCCGGGGTCGCCCCGCACCTGCTGGAGCCGCCGCTCAACGCGATGCGGATCACCCTGCACCCAGAGGGGCTGGCCCCGCGGATCGTGAACTTCCGGCAGTGGCGGCGGCACCTGCTGGAGCGGATGGAGCGGCAGGTCGGGCTGGTCCGCTCGGAGCCGCTGCGGGCGCTGCTGGAGGAGGTCCGGTCCTACCCGGAGCCGGCCGGCCCGGCGGAGGAGGGCGAGGAGGACGTCACCGAGCTGTTCCCGTTCGCCCTGCCGATGCGGATCGCCTTCGAGGGACGGGTGCTGTCGTTCCTGTCGACGATCACGACCTTCAACACGCCGCTGGACGTGACCGTCTCCGAGCTGGCCATGGAGACCTTCCTCCCGGCCGACGTGGAGACGGTCGCCTTCCTCCAGGCCGCCGTCGGCCCGGAACGCTAGCCGGGGCGGGGCGCTGGTCGGTTCGGAGCGGTAGTCACTTCGGCAGGCGGCGGAGGGTGGTGAGCTGGAGGGCGGCGAAGCCGAGGACGGTCGCGGCCTGGAGGGGGATCCAGACGTAGCCGGCGGTGGTCGGCTCGAACCACAGCTCCAGCGCCAGCACGCTCAGCACCGTCCACGCCAGGTTGATGTCGATCACGGCCTGCACCGCCGGGCGCGGCGGCCGCGGGCGGGCCGCCAGCAGGCCGACCGCGAGGCCGAACACCGCCAGCACCGCGCCCAGTTCGAACAGCGTCGGGCCGCCGACGCCGAGCAGCTCGCCGAGCGGGCCGGAGAAGGCCAGGTAGGCCAGCCCGTTGCCGCCGCTGACCAGGGCGTCCAGGGCGAGAAAGCGGCGCAGGTTCTTCCGGGAGGCGGCGACGGTGGCGGCGCTCGGACGGGCGGCGGCGAGGGTGTGCGCGGACATGGCGGATCAGCCTCCGGAGGTGGTGGGGTGGTTCCCGGCCGGCGCTCTCGCCCCCGGGTGGGCACCACTCTGCCGGGCCACCCGGGAGGCGTCGATTACCTCCGAGGTCATGCCCGACCCGACGCGCGACCCGACGGCCGGTCGAGCCGCCGCAGCGGCACGCCCGCCCGCTTGACGGCCCATCCGACGATCGCCGTCTCCGCGCGGGTGACGCCGAGCGGCCCGAGGGTGTCGGTGACGAAGCGGTAGAGGCCGCCGTGGTCCGGGCAAAAAACCACCGCCAGCAGGTTGGCCGGCCCGCTGGTCGCGAAGACGCCGTGCACCTGCGGGTGGCGGGCCAGCGCCGTGCCCACGGCGGCGAGCCGGCCCGGGGGGACGTCCAGCCAGAGGTTGGCGTCCACGGCCAGGCCGAGCAGCCGCGGGTCGACCGTGGTGTGGGTGCGCAGCAGCCCGGCCCCGGCGAGCCGGTGCAGCCGGCGGCGGACGGTGGACTCGGGGGTGCCGACGGCCGCCGCGAGCGCCGCGTGGGACTGCCGGGCGTCCTCGCCGAGCCGGGCCAGCAGGACGTGGTCCAGCTCGTCCAGCGGCACGCTGCCCGGGACGGGACGGGCGACCGGGGGCTCGGCGAGCGCGGCCGCCTCGGCCTCGTCCAAGTGGCCGGCCCGCCACTGGCCGGCGTCGGCGAAGGCGTGCAGCACGGTGTGGACGGTGGTCTCGGTGACGGCGGCGGTGGCGGGCAGCTGCCCGTAGAGCAGGCGATCGCGGGCGCCGGCGTCGCTGAGCATCACCGCGTCGATCTCCTGGCCGCCGAGCATGACGTCGACGAACGGGACGTCGGGCCGGTCGGCGAGGGCCTGGGCGACGGCGTCGACCCGGCCGCGCAGCACCCGGATCCGCAGCACCAGCGCGCCGACGGCGGCGTCCTCGACGTCCGGCATCCGGACCACCCGGACCAGCCCGGTCCGCTGGAGCCGGGCGAGCCGGCGGGTGACGGTGCGGGTGGAGACGCCGAGCGCCTCGGCGATCAGCCCGGCGCCGGCCCGGCCGTTCACCTGGAGCGCGCAGACCAGCCGGCGGTCCAGGGTGTCGAACACGGTGGCGGGATCAGCAGCTGTGACGTCCATGGTGTCCGATCTCCGTCGTTCCGGTGCGGTCGAGCGTCCCGTCCGGGCACCACGACGGTACTCCTTGTCCACGGCGACCACGCGAACCCGCGAGGGACGCACGAGGGACGGGAGAAGGACGATGGACGACGAACTGCGGGAACTGCGCGCGCTGTTGCCGGCGGCGGAGGCGGCGGTCCGGGAGGTCGGCGCCCGGCTGGCCGCCCGCCGGCCGGCCGAGC
>NZ_JBFBDO010000155.1:0-12928 GCF_040683335.1 Kitasatospora sp. NPDC093806 | reverse complement strand
ACGTCCGCACCGTACGGCTTCGGCTCGCCGAGCCCCTGCGGATCTCCCGCTCGGTGACCACCGCCCGCGAGGGCGGGTGCCCGGCGACCCCGGCGGTCGGCCGCCCAGGCGCCGACCGCGATCACCGCCCCGGAGGCGGCCAGCCCGGACCCGACCAGCGGCGGCGAGGTCCAGCCCAGCCCGGCGTCCAGCGCGAGCCCGCCGAAGTACGCGCCCTGGGCGTTGGCCAGGTTGAACGCGCCCTGCACGGTCGCCGAGGCCAGCGTCGGAGCGCCGCTCGCCTCGCGCATGACCAGGGTCTGCACGGCCGGCACGATCGCGAAGCCGAACAGCCCGACCAGCACCACCGTGACCGCCGCCGACCACTCGGCCCGCGCGGTCACCGCGAACAGTGCCAGCACGGCGGCGAGCAGCAGGAAGGCGGCGCAGACCGTCGGCCGCAGCGCCCGGTCCGCCGCGTACCCGCCGAGCAGGTTGCCGATCGTCATCCCCACCCCGAACAGCGCCAGCACCAGCGTCACCGACCCGGTCGCGTAGCCGGAGACCTCGGTGAGCAGCGGGGTGATGTAGGAGTAGCAGGCGAAGAACCCGCCGCAGCCGAAGACCACGGTGGCCAGCGCCAGCCAGAGCTGTCCGCTGCGGAAGGCGCCCAGCTCGTGCCGGAGACCGGACTGCGCGGGGGAGGGCAGCGGCGGGACGAAGCGCGCGATCGCCACCGCACCGGCCGTGCCGATCACGACCACCACCAGCATGGTCGCCCGCCACCCCAGGTGCTGGCCGAGCAGGGTGGCCGCGGGCACCCCGACGATGTTGGCGACGGTCAGTCCGGAGAACATCACGGCCACCGCCCGGGCCCGCTTGTCCGGGGCGACCAGTTCGGCCGCCGCGACCGCCCCGGCGCCGAAGAAGGCGCCGTGCGGCAGCCCGGTGACCAGCCGGGCGGCGGCCAGCGTCCAGAAGTCGGGGGCGAGCGCGCAGAGCAGGTTGCCGGCCGCGAAGAACCCGGCCAGCGAGACCAGTACCGCCTTCCGGGGCCGTCCGGCGGCGAGGGCGGTGAGCAGCGGCGCCCCGATCACCACGCCCACCGCGTAGGCGGAGATCAGCCAGCCCGCCCGGGGTATCGAGACGTGCAGACCGTCGGCCACCTGGGGCAGCAGGCCCATGGCGGCGAATTCGGTGGTTCCGATGGCGAAGGCGGTGACGGCCAGGGCGACCAGCGCGAGAGGCAAGGGGGAGCTCCGGGAGGAACGGGAGGAGTCAGGATTGTTCGGCCGAAATCCTAATCCGTTCGGGTGACGACGCCGGGTGACGGCCGTGGCCGGGCGGTGACGGACGGGGAACGGGGGTCGCCCGCTCGCCGTCGGCGCGCGAGACTGGGTGCATGTGCCGCAGTATCAAGACGTTGAGACCACCCGTGACGCCCGAGGCCACGGAGGAGGACTTCCGGGCGGCCGCGCTCCAGTACGTGCGGAAGGTGTCCGGCTTCCGGGCCCCGGCCGCGCACAACCGGGAGGCCTTCGACCGGGCCGTGGACGCCGTCGCCGAGGCCACCGCCCGCCTGCTCGGCGAGCTGGAGGTCCGTGGCGCCTCCGCCCGGCCCGCCCGCGCGACGGCTTAGGACGTGTCCGGCGGTACCGATCCGCAGGGACCAGGAGGTCGGCGATGAGCACCGCCACCCGTTACGCACTCACCTTTCCGGGGACCCCCGGCACCCAGGCCCCGCAGGACGTCGTCGTGGTCTCCCGCACCAGCGCCACCGGCCCCGGCGGCCACCCGGTGTACGAGGACGCCAGCGGCATCGTCCGGGCCGAGATCAGCGACGCGGGGGAGGTGCGGATGATCGCCAGCGGCGGCCACCAGACCCCGCACTTCCCGGTCCACGCCGAGCCGCTGCCCTGAGGCCCGCCGCCGCTGCGCAGCCCGGCGTCCGGAACGTTCGAACGCCTGAACGGCCGAATCGCTGACGCGGCCGTGCGCCGTCCGGCAGAATCGCCCGCATGACCACAGCGCGCTGGCAGGGCACGGTCATCGCGGAGAGCGATGACACCACCGTCGTCGAGGGCAACCACTACTTTCCGGCCGACTCGGTCCGCGCCGAGTACCTGCGGCCGTCCGACACCACCACCTTCTGCGGCTGGAAGGGCACCGCCGCCTACTACTCGATCCACGTCGAGGGGCAGAGCAACCCGGACGCCGCCTGGTACTACGCCGACCCGCTGCCCGAGGCGGAGCACGTCCGCGGGCGGGTGGCGTTCTGGCGCGGCGTCGAGATCACCGAGTGAGCGTCCGCCGGGGGAGCCGCCGGGTGCCGTGACCGGAGCGCCGATGGGCTGTCGCGGGGCTGTGGCCGGGCAGTCGCAGGACCCGGACGTCCCCGGCGCGTACCGTCCGGCCCCGCCGGGTACCGGCAGAGCATGGCAATCTTCAGGAAACCGGGACGCCCCGGGCAGCCCGAGCCCACCCCGGACCGCGTCGCCGAGGAGCTGGCCGGACTGGTCGAGGAGCTCGAGCGCGCCGCCCCCGGCGAGCCGGCTGGACCGGGTGCACCGGCCGGGGGCGCCACCGGCCGGCTCGCCGAGTACCGCAAGGCCACCGAACGCGGCAGCCGGCTCGGCGCCCGGCTGGTCACCGACATCGCCCGCCGGCTCGGCACCGGCAGCCGGGTGGCGGCCAAGGGCGCCGCGCTCGGCGGCCGCGCCCTCGCCGACCAGCTGCTCCAGGCCGCCCCGCGGATCCCGATCCGCGACCTCGCCACCCTGCGCGCCCAGCACCCCGGCGCCACCGACCCGGAACAGCTCGCCGAACTGATCACCACCGGCGCCGGCCGGGCCTCCAGCGCGCTCGGCGCCGGCGTGGGGGCCGCCGCGATGCTCCCGGTGCCGCCCGCGATGCCGGTGGAGATCGCCGCCGAGACGCTCGCCGTGGCGGCCGTCGAGATCAAACTGATCGCCGAGCTCCACGAGGTCTACGGCCTCCCCGCCCCGGGCACCGCCACCCAGCGGGCCGGCGCCTATGTCGGCGCCTGGGCCAACCGGCGCGGCATCGACGCCTCGCTGCTCGCCAAGCCGGCCGGCCTGGCCGCGATGGCGCTCGGCGCCGAGGTGCGCCAGCAGGTCCGCCGCCGGCTCACCCGCAGTTCGCTGCGGCGCCTGCCCTCGCTGACCCCGCTGCTGGTCGGCGCGGGCATCGGCGCCACGGTCAACCTGCGCGACACCCGCAAGCTGGCCCGCGAGGTCCGCGCCGACCTGCGCGACCGCCGGCCGGTCGACCCGGGCTACTGGACGGCCGCCGAACCGGCCCCGCCGTGGCGGCCCGCCGACCGGCCGTCGGTCGACTGACCACCGGCCTTCGCCCCCGGCATCCGGCTCGGGGGCGGGCCGGGGGAGTCAGCCGGTCGGTGCGGGTGGGGCGCCGGCACCCCGGCCGGCCTTGACGGCGTTCACCATCGCCTGGTGGACGGCCCGCGCCGTGGCCTCGTCGGCCGCCGGCACCGGGCTCCCGGCCACCGAGTACCAGTCCAGTGCCCCCGTGTACTGCACGGTGAGCCTGGCCTCGCCGTCCACCCAGGTGGTGTGCACGGTGAGGTCGCCGGAGATCGGGCCGATCTCCACGGTGGTCACCCCGCCCGGCCCGCTGATGATCGACTGGGTGGTCCAGGTGGCCCACGAGGCCCGGGGATCGACCGGTGGTTCCACCGGCCCGGTCCCGCCCGTCCCGCCCGGTGCCGCCGGGCCCTGCCCAGCCGAGTACCGCCCTGCCGTGCCCTGCTGCTGTTCGGTCATGCGCCCATCCTCCCCCGCCGGTCCGCCGCCGCCAGGGCAGCGACACCTGCGGTCGCGGAGGCCGCCCGGCGAGCGGGCGGCCTCGTGGCAACTCCTCGGTCTCGCACTCCTCAGCCGTTCGCCCCCGGCTCCTCCAGGGCATCGCCCTCCGCCTGCGAGGTGTCCTGCGCGTGCAGGTTCTGCATCGAGGTGATGCCCTCCTCGGGGTCGGCCGCGCGGACGTCCTCGTCGCGGTCGACGCTCACCTCGGAGCGTGCGCTCATGTCGGTCATCGCGGGCTCCGTCTCCTCGGCCGGCCGGGGCGTCCGGGCCCGCCGTGTCCCGGCGTCCCGCGGTACGTCGCGGTACGCCGCGGTACGTCGCGGTCCCGGGCGGCCACCGGGCCGGTGCTCGGTGTCGCACCTCCAGCCTGCCCCCGCACCCCGGCCACGGCCAACCGGACCCCGTCCCGAGGATCGGGAAACCGAGGGCAGGGGAACCGAGAGCCGGGGAACCGAGAGCCGGGTCACCAGGTGACCGGCAGCGACCTCGGCCCGTAAACCAGCGCCTCGGTGCGGAACTCCAGCTCCTCCTCCGGCACCGCCAGCCGCAGCCCCGGCAGCCGCCGGAACAGCGTGGCCAGCGCGATCTGCAGTTCGGCCCGGGCCAGCGGCTGCCCCAGGCACTGGTGCACGCCGAACCCGAAGGACAGGTGCCGGCGCGCGTCCCGATGCAGGTCGACCTCGTCGACGCCCAGGTGGCCCTCGGTGCCGAACAGCCCGTCGTCCCGGTTCGCGGTGGACAGCATCGCGATCACCCCGTCCCCGGCCCGGACCAGGGTGCCGCCCAGCTCGACGTCCTCCACCGCCACCCGCGGCAGCCCGGTGTGCACGATGGTCAGCAGCCGCAGCAGCTCCTCCACCGCCCCGGGCACCGCCGCCGGGTCGGCCAGCCGCGCGACCTGCTCCGGGTGGCGCAGCAGCAGCGCGGTGGCGAGCCCGATCATGTTGGCGGTGGTCTCGTGACCGGCGAGCAGCAGGAGCAGCCCGGTCGCGGCCGTCTCCCGCGCGGTGAGGTCCTCGCGGACCGCCAGCCGGCTCAGTATGTCGTCGCCGGGGTCAGCGCGCTTCTGCTCGGCGAGGCCGCCGAGGTAGTCGAGCAGTTCGTTCTGCGCCCGGGTGACGTCCTTGCGGTCGGCGGCCGTGGTGAGCAGCAGCCGGCTGAGCTCCTGGAAGTACTCCCGGTCCCGGTAGGGGACGCCGAGCAGCAGGCAGATCACCAGCGAGGGCACCGGCAGCGCGAACCCGGCGACCAGGTCGGCGGGCCCGCCGTGGGCGGTCATCCGGTCGAGCGCCTCGTCCACGATCCGCTGGATGCCGGGGCGCATCGCCTCGACCCGCTTGACCAGGAAGTCCTGGGTGACCATGCGGCGCAGCCGGGCGTGCTCGGGGTCGTCGATCCGCAGGAAGGTGGGGTTGGCGGCGACCAGCTCGCGCCGTCCCTCGGCGAAGAACGGGAAGGCGGGATGGGCGGCGTCGGCGCTGAACCGGCGGTCCGAGAGCACCGTGCGGACCTCCTGGTAGCCGGTGACCAGCCAGCAGGAGGAGCCGTCCGGGAGCTTCGCCGGGCTGACCGGGCCGTGGCCCGCCGCCTCGGTGTACGCGGGCGGCGGGGCGAACGGGCACCCGCTGTCGTGCGGGGCCGGGAGCGGGGTGGCGGGGGCGGTGGATGTGCTCAAGGTGGTCTCCTCGCGGGAAGCCGCCGCACGGGGCGGGCGGCGGGAGACGGGCGGGCCGCGGCCTGGACGAGTCAGGCGGCCGGGCCGGCCCCGTCCTCCTCGGTGACGGTGATCGCGCCGCCCGGGCAGAGCTGGGCGGCGAGGCGCGCATCGGCGGACCAGGACGACGGCACGACGGCCTGGAGCACTCTCACCAGGCCGTCCCGGTCGTCCTGGTCGAAGACCTCCGGCGCGGTCATGACGCACTGGCCGGAGCTGCAGCAACGGTCCCGATCGACGCTCACCTGCATGTCGGACACCTCTCCGTGTCTCCCTGGTGGCACCGGAACACCCGGGCCGTGCCGCCCCCGTTGTCGGTGCCAACCTAGCGCCGACTCCCGTCGCACACGAAGAGTACGTGGCCAACTCGCGAAGATTGGCCGGTTTGCCTATGGTCGTGAACGACTGTGGGATAAACGGAGTTTGATGGGAAGTCAGACGGTTGTCAGACGATACCTTCGGCGGCCGCGAGCTCCCTGACGGCCGCCATGGTGTCCGCCTCGGCGGGGCTCTTGTCGGGCCGGTAGCGCACCACCCGGGCGAACCGCAGCGCCAGCCCGGCCGGGTAGCGCGGGCTGCGCTGCACGCCGTCGAAGGCGATCTCCACCACCAGTTCCGGCCGCACCCGGACGGTCCAGGCGTCCCGCTCCACCTCGCGGGCCAGCAGGGCGGTGGTCTGCCAGGCGAGCGTCTCGTCGGTGAGCCCCTTGAAGGTCTTGCCGAGCATCACCCACGGCCCCAGCCCCGGCTCCCCGGCGGCGCGCGCGGCCAGGTGCAGGTTGCTCAGGAAGCCGCGCCGCCGCCCGCTGCCCCACTCGGCGGCCAGCACCACCAGGTCCAGGGTGTGCCGCGGCTTGACCTTGATCCACCCGGCGCCGCGCCGGCCGGCCCGGTAGTCGGCCGCCGGGTCCTTCACCAGCACCCCCTCGTGGCCGCGGGCGAGGGCGGCGCGGAAGAACGCCAGCGCCTCGTCCCGGTCGCCGGTCTCGGTGCGCGCCACCCGCAGCTCCGCCGGGACCGCCCCGGCGAGCGCGGCCCACCGCTCCCGGCCGGGGCGGTCCACCAGCTCCGCGCCGTCCAGGTGCAGCAGGTCGAAGAAGTGCGCGCTGAGCGGGACTTCGGCGCGCAGCCGCTCGGGGTCCCGGCGCGCCGCGGTCCGGGCGGCGGTCTCCTGGAACGGCCGCGGCCGGCCGTCCGGACCGAGCGCGATCGCCTCGCCGTCCAGCACCGCCGAGCGGACCGGCAGCGCCAGCGCGGCCTCCACCAGCTCCGGCACCCGGCCGGTGATGTCGTCCAGCGACCGGGTGAAGACCCCGACCTCCCGGCCGTCCCGGTGCACCTGGACCCGGATGCCGTCCAGCTTCCACTCCAGCGCCGCCGGGCCGTCCAGCCGGTCCAGCGCCGTACCCACGTCCGGCGCCGAGGCGGCCAGCATCGGCCGCACCGGCCGGCCCACCTCCAGCCGGAACGCGGCCAGCGCGGGCTCCCCGCCGGTCAGCGCCGCCGTGGCGACCGCGCGCGCCGAACCGCGGAACATCAGCGCCCGGCGCACGGCCGCCGCCGGCACCCCGGCGGCCAGCGCCACCGCGTCGGCCACCACCGCGTCCAGCGCCCCCTGGCGCAGATCGCCGACCAGCACCGCGCGCAGGAAGGCCTGTTCGGCGTCGGTGGCCCGCCCGAACAGCTCGGCCAGCAGCCGGTGCCGCTCGGCCTGGGCGCCCGTGCCGTGCACGGCGGCGATCGCCTCCAGCGCCCGCTCCGCCTCCCGCACCCCGAGCACCGGGTCGGCGGCGGGCGGCGGCAGCTCGCGCAGGGCGGCCGGGCCGATGCCGGTGCGCAGCCGCTGCGACTCCCCGGAGAGCAGCGCGACCGCCGCCGGCGCCTCGTCCGGGCCGAGCGCGCGTAGGCGCTCGGCCAGCAGCTCGGTCTTGGCCCGGCGGCCGGGCTCGGCGGCCACGGCGCGCGAGGTCAGGGCCAACTGGCGGAGCAGCATCGGGGGCTCCTCGGGGCGGGGGCGGGGTAGCTGCGGGGAGGGGTCCAGGATCGGCGACACGGGCCGGTGGCGCGCGCCGGACACGCCCGCCGGACATGCCCGCCTGCCACAGTGGAGCGCGGCCGCCGCGTTCTTGGCCGTGCTGTCGATCGGCGGCGAACCAACGGGCCGTCATGCTGGCCCGCGATCACCGTTCCGCCCACGTTCCACCCACCCGGGGAGGCCCCGATGACGCCCACCACGACCGCCACGCTCGGCGCGAGCACGAGCGAAGGCACCGCCGCCGCCCGCTGGACCGTCGACACCCCGACCGGCGCCGACTTCGCCGCCTGGCGCGAGCTGTTCCGCGGCTACTGCGAGTTCTACAAGGTGCCGATGCCGGAGGAGAAGGCCGAACTGGTCTGGTCCTGGCTGACCGACCCCGCCCACGAACTCGACGGCCTGCTGGTCCGCGACACCGACGGCACCCCGGTCGGCTTCGCCCACTACCGCCCCTTCGTCCGCCCCCTGCACGGTGCGGTCGCCGGCTTCCTCGACGACCTGTTCGTGGCCCCCGCCGTCCGCGGCGGCGGCGCGGTCGACCTGCTGCTCGCCCGGCTGCGCGAGATCGCCGCCGAGCGCGGCTGGAACACCGTCCGCTGGATCACCGCCGACGACAACCACCGCGCCCGCAGCAAGTACGACCAGGTCGCCACCCGCACCATGTTCGTCACCTATGACATGCCCCCGGCCGGCGCCTGAAGTCAACTCACCTGCCAATAAAGGATCATGACGGTCCGACAGAAGTGATCGGATCCCGGACCATTCGGCCGGGAGTGGTCGCCCGGCGCTGTACGATCCCTGCTGGCGGGAGGAGACGTCTTTGGCGCAGGCGGGGGACCGGATCGGCGGCCGCTACGAGCTGATCCGGGAGTTGGGCCAGGGCGGGATGGGTTCCGTCTGGGAGGCCGAGGACGGCCGGCTCGGGCGCCGGGTCGCCGTCAAGACGGTGCTGCTGACCGGGAACCGGGACCAGCCGACGACCGTGACCCGCTTCCGCCGGGAGGCCCGGATCGCCGCCAACCTCCAGCACCCGGGCATCGCCGCGATCCACGACTTCGGCGACGACCGGGACGCGCTGTACCTGGTCATGGAGCTGCTGCCCGGGCGCGACCTGGCCGCCGAGCTGGCGTCCGGGCGGGCCGGGGCGTCCGGGGCAGTCGAGTTGATGCCGGTCGGCCGGGCGGTCCGGATCCTGCGGCGGACGGCGGTCGCACTGGGCCACGCCCACGACCGCGGCGTCGTCCACCGCGACCTGAAGCCCGCCAACATCATGATCACGGACCAGGGCGAGCCGAAGATCTGCGACTTCGGGATCGCGCGGTCCGCCGAACTCGCGGACGGCGACACCCTCCGCGAGTCGGGGGTGCCGATGGGCACGCCTGCCTACATGTCGCCCGAACAGACGATCGGCAAGGAGGTCGACCACCGCACCGACCTCTACGCCCTCGGCTGCATCGGCTACGAGCTCCTCGTCGGCCGGCCGCCGTTCCTGGCGGACACCGTCTGGGGCATCCTGCTCCAGCAGCGCCGGATCGCCCCCGCCCCGCCCACCAGGCCGGACGGGCCGCTCCCGGACCGGCTGACCGACCTGGTGCTCCGGCTGCTGGCCAAGGACCCGGAGCAACGGCCCGCCCACGCGGACGAGGTGGTCGAGGCTCTGGCACAGGTGATGGAGTCCGGCCGGGGAGCGCTGCCCGGCGTCGGCGGCGCGAGCGGAGGGCGGAGCAGATGACGGTTCCCACGAACGAACCCGAGACCGGCACCCTTCTCGGCGGCCGCTACCGGCTGGACGCCCGGCTCGGCACGGGCGGTATGGGCACCGTCTGGAAGGCCTTCGACCAGCGGCTGCACCGGCCGGTGGCGGTCAAGCTGATCCGGACCGGTGGCGCCCCCGGCCGCGACGACCGGGACCTGTTCCGCCGGGAGGCCCGCGCCGCGGCGGTCGCCCGCCACCGCGGCATCATCACCGTCCACGACGTCGACGCCGACGCCGAGGTGCCCTACCTGGTGATGGAACTGCTCGCCGGCCCGGACGTCCGCACCCTGCTCGACACCGCCGGCGGCCCGCTGACCGTGCCCGACGCGGTTCGGCTCGGCGCCGAGGTCGCCGACGCGCTCGCCCACGCCCACGAGCTCGGCGTGGTGCACCGCGACCTCAAGCCCGGCAACCTGGTGCTCGACGCCTACGGCCGGGTGAAGATCTGCGACTTCGGCATCGCCCGCTTCCGCCGAGGGACGCTCACCCGGCTCTCGCTGACCAGCGCCTCGATCATGACGCTCGGCTACGCCGCCCCCGAGCAACTGCTCGGCGAGGAGGTCGACGCCCGGGCCGACCTCTACGCGCTGGGCTGCATCCTCTACGAGCTGCTGACCGGGCGGAAGCCGTTCACCGGATCGGCGATGGAGGTGACCGAGGCCCACGTGTACGAGGAGCCGCCGTCACCGGCCGTCCGGCGACCCGACATCCCCGGGCCGGTGGCGGAGCTGGTGCTGCGCCTGCTCGCCAAGTCCCCGGCCGACCGCCCCGCCACGGCCGGGGTGGTCCGGGACGTCCTGCGCGGTGCGGTCGTGCCCGGCTCGGGGGTACCCGCTCCGGTGGAGGACAGCGCGGTGGCCGAAATGGACACGCCGACCGAGGACGGCGCGGCGGCCCCGACGGTGCCGGGACCGAGGGATCGGCCGGGGCGTCCGGGTGACCCGGTCCTGTGGCGACACCCGCTCACGGCCTGCGGTCCGTTGGCGGTCGGTGAGGGGATGGTGGTGGCGACCGACTGGCGGGGGACGATCGCGGCACTCGACTCGCGGACCGGCCGGGAACGCTGGTCCCGGCGGGACAAGGCCGGCTTCTACTGGATACCGGCCGTCCATCGCGGCATGGTGGTCTCCGTTTGCAAGGGACCGCTCGACGGCCTCGGCCGGATCAGCGCCATGGAGCTCGGTACGGGCCGGGTGCGCTGGCAGCGCGATCTCGGGCACATGAGTGACACGGCTCCGGCCTGCGTGGGTCGCCGGGTACTGGTCTCGACCTTCCATCACACCGTCCGTGCCCTGGACATCGACAGCGGGCGGAACCTGTGGGTGTACGAGAGCGGGATGGTCTCCAGTACCAGGGCCGGTGTCGACGGGCACGTCGTGGTCTTCAGGACGACCCCCGGCCTGCGCGGTCATGACCTGGAGGACGGGCGCGAACTCTGGTCGGCGGAATCGCGCGAGGGCGGTACCGGGAGGACGGCTGTCGTGACCGCCGAGGGTCGGGCGTTCTTCGCGGACGTCCGGTCGATCGGCTCCGTCGACACCCGGTCGGGCCGTCGGCTGTGGTTGTGGCAGGACGACTTCTGGGTGAAGGTCGGACCGATCGTCGGGCCGGGCGGACTGGTCATCGCCGCGCTCTCGGACGCCGATTACCGGGAGACGTTCATCGTCGCGCTCGACGCCCGCGACGGCCGCCTCGTCTGGCTCCACACCAACCCGGATCGCGACCCGCAGGGCCTTGCGGTCCACGGGGATCTCGTGGTCGTGACCTGCCAGTCGACCGGGACGAACGGGGAGGAGTTGCTGTTCGCCCTCGACATCGCCGACGGCCGGCGGGTCTGGCAGTGGAAGCCCAACTACGGCATCGCCGAGCCCGCGGCCGTCAGCGACGGCGTCGCCTACGTACCGTGCACCGACGGCGTCTACGCGGTCGCCCTCCCGTCTTGAGAACCGTTCGGAAATCAGTTCGCACTTTTCCGTTATCCGGTCGCCGCCCCGTGATCTCCCAGGTGTCGGCACTCCCCGACGGACCCGGACACAGGAAGCGTGCGCAGGTGAACAGCGAAGACCGGACGACCATCCTTCCCGCGACCGGCCGCCCCGGCGATGCCGGCGGGCGTGCCGCGCGGCGGGCCGCGGAACGGCGGCGCGGCCAAGCGGGCCAGGCGGCCCAGGGGCGCCGCGGGCGACGGCGCCGCGGTGTGGGGCCGGTGGTGGCCGTGGTCGCGGCCGTCGCCGGGACGGGCGTGCTCGCCGCGCTGGCCGGCGCCGGGTACGCGGTCTACCGGGGTGACGAGGTGGCGGACTCCGGTCCGCAGGCCGTGGCGTTCGAGCCGATGATCGCGGCGGAGGCCGGCGACCACGACGGCATCCAGGTGCCCGGCGCGGGCAACGTCGACCCGGCGGCGGCCGCGGCGGCGAGTCCGACCGCCACCGACCAGGCCCGGGCGGCCACCGCGGAGCCGACGCCGTCCGCCTCGGCGACCACCGCCGCCGCGACCCCGGGGACGCCCTCGGCCTCCGCCACGACGCCGGGCCGGTCCGGTTCGGCCGCGCCCGCCACCGCCTCCGGCACGCCGCGCAACCCCGCCGCGAGCCCGGGCACCGGCGGCGCCACCGCGGCCGGTGCCCCCGATCCGGCGGACCCGAGCGGCGCCCCGGCGCCCGCCACCACCGCCCCCAAGCCCTCCGCGACCAGCGCGCGCCCGACCGCCACCACCAACCCGGGCGGCGGGGCGAACACCTCCTTCGCCCAGCAGGTGGTGGACCTGGTCAACGTCCAGCGCTCGCAGGCCGGCTGCGGCCCGCTCACCGCGGACGCGAAGCTGAACACGGCCGCCCAGGTCCACAGCGACGACATGGCCAACCGGAACTTCTTCGACCACGCCAGCCCCGAGGGCTACCACGCCGACCACCGCATCGAGGCGGCCGGCTACCGCTGGAGCAGCTGGGGCGAGAACATCGCGCGCGGCCAGAAGGACCCGGCGGCGGTGATGGACTCCTGGATGAACAGCCCCGGCCACCGCGCCAACATCCTGAACTGCTCCTTCAAGCAGATCGGGGTCGGCGTCCGGACCGGCACCGGCGGGCCCTGGTGGACGCAGGTCTTCGCCTCGCCGTCCTGACCGGGGGCCTGTCCCTCCCACACCCTCCCGCTGTCGGGTGCCGGCCGGCCACCGCCCGGCCGGCACCCCGCCGCACCCCCGCCGACCTCCGATTTTCCGAATCCGCGCGAATTGTTGTTATCTGAGCATTCCCCAGAGGTCTCCGAGGAGGCAGCGGCGGACGGACGACAGCTAGACGGAGTGCGGACCCATGAACGTTGACGTGCAGAGCAGGACCGGGACGACCCTTGTGCTCGCGGCCCAGGCCGGCGACCCGCAGGCCAAGGAGGCCCTGGTCGCCACCTGGTTCCCGCTGGTCTACAACGTCGCCGGGCGGGCGCTGAACGGCCACGCCGACGTGGACGACGTCGCGCAGGAGACCATGATCCGGGCCCTGGACGGCCTGGAGGGGCTGCGCGATCCGGAGGCGTTCCGGTCCTGGCTGGTCGCGATCACCATGAACCAGATCCGCCGCCGGTCGACCGGCCAGCAGCAGGCG
>NZ_JBFBDO010000154.1:0-13413 GCF_040683335.1 Kitasatospora sp. NPDC093806 | reverse complement strand
GCTCGCGGACCGCTACCGCGCTGGAGTCGTCCTGGCCTCACTGATCCTCTGGCTCCGCGAACCAGCCAGGTGATCATTTGTCAGACAGGCCTTAGTGGACGCCCGGACAGCCACTGTTGCAGGAGGTCCCCGACGTCTTGGGGAGATCTGTCAGGTGCACCAGCGCGCGCCGGACGGCCGGCTCCCGCGCGTGGTGGGCGAGCCGCTGACGGTACTGGCGGGCGAGCCCCGACGGCAGCAGCCCGATGGCGTTGACGGCTCGGTGGACGGCGCGGGCGGCGAGGTCGACCTCACCCAGCTCCAGGTGCACGTCGGTGGCGTACAACAGCCAGACGCCGGTATGGGGTGACGGGTCGATGGCCCGGGGTGCCAGCAGCGAGTCCGTGAGCGTCTCGAAGTACGACCGCGCCTCGCGCGGGGCCCCGAGGAACAGCGCGGCCTGGGCGCGGGCCACCGTGACGGCGCGGGCCAGGGCCGCGGTGCCGGAGGGATCGTCCGGGGCCGGGGCCGGGTGCGGGTGCGGGTGCGGGTGCGGGCCGGGAGCGGCGGTCACGGCCGCGCGGTCCAATGCCCGGGCGGCATCGGTGGCGCACCCCTGCCGTGCGAAGGCGAGCGCCTCCACCAGCCGCACCGGGACGGCAGTGGCCGGCAGCGGCCCGGAGCCGGCGTCACCGGCCGCCCGGACGAGGGCCAGGGCGTCGGCCGGATCTCCGGCGATGACGTGGCGCAGGGCGAGCTGGGTGAAGGCCGCCGTGGCGAGCGCGGGCTCCGCCGCGGCGGCGGCCGCCCGGACGGCGGCGAGGTTGTACCGTTCGGCCCGGGCCTCCTCGCCGAGGGCGCTGCTCAACCAGGTGCAGAGCAGCGCGGTCCGCGCGGCGAGGGCGAAGAGCCGACGGGAGGTCGGGGCGTCCGCTCCGCCGACCCCGAGCAGCCGGACGACCAGGCGGTGTTCTGCGCGGGCCGCCCGGTAGAGCGTGGCGGCCGGGACAGCCGTACCGGCCTCGTGCCGTTCGAGGGCCGCGATCCGAGCCTCGCACCACTGCAACTGCTCCGCGGACGGGGATCGGCCCTCGGCATCGGGACGCCGGTCGGGTGCCGTGATCAGCGCGAGGGCCGAACGGGTCTGCGCGGCGAGGGCGGCCCCCCGCAGCAGGAGGGCCGGGGTGCTCGGCCCCTTCCGCAGGTGGAGCGTGCCGTGCAGGGCGAGTTCGGCGCCCCGGTCCGTGTAGGCCTGGTCGAGGAGCACGGCGTCACTCAGGACCAGGTGCAGCCAGTGGGGCCAGCCGAGCCGCCGCACCTCATCGGCCGGGACGCCGTGGATCCGGGCCATCGCCAGCTGTGCGGTGTGCTCCGGGACCGTCCGTCCGGACTCCCAGCGGGACACCTTCTCCCTGCGGGCCGCCATCTGCCCCAACCCCAGCTCGGCATGGGTGCGGGCGACGAGGCGGGCGTAGTCGGCGTGGGAGAGCCCCTGGGCGGTACGCAGGCGGGTGAGGGGGTGCGCCATGGATGCGGGTCTCGGGCTGTCTCTGGATCTCGTCGGGGCCGTGCAGGGCCGTACGGGGCCGTGCGGCTTCAGGTCCTCCGGATTTTAGAAAGGTCTCTTCATTATTCGCCACGTACCGAGGCACACCCGGAGGCACGGCCCCACCGCCGCAGCGCTCCGTCGGCTCAGCGCTCCCTCGGCCCGGCCATGCGACGTGCCTCCGGCGTTGCCTCGGCACCTGGGACCCACCGAACCGGCCGCTTCCCCAAGCCACGCCCGCCACCCGCCACTTGGGTACCCGTGCTCGCCTTCCCAGGACTGCCACCCGCCTCAGCGGTAGCCGGCGAGCCCGTCCGCCAGTTCCTCGTCGTCGCCGTCGCGGACGGCGGCGAGGGCTTGTTGCAGGGCGAACGTGCCGCGGATGGCGGCGATGCGGCCGGTGAGCCCGGGGTCCGTCCACCGGTCCACCGCGCGCACCCGCTCCAGAATCTCGGGGCCGTGGCCGGCGGCGACGGCCGCGAGGTCCTCCGCCGGGTCGCCGAGCGCGACCCCGTCCCAGTCGAGCACCCCGCTGAGACGCGGCCTGCCGTCGGTCCACTCCCACAGGACGTTCTCGCTCCCGAGGTCACCGTGCACCACCGCCCCGGTGAGGTGCGGAAGCGCCTCGGCCCCGGCGAGTTCCCGCTCGGCCCTGCGCCGCCCGCTGTCGGACATCAGGCCGAAGAGTTCCGCGCGCACACCGCCCGCGAACCGCCGCCACTGCCCCACCGGCGCGACGGGCAGTACCGCCCGCGCCGCCTCCTCGCCGCCGGCCCGGGCCAGACCGGCCAGCAGGGCGGCATACTCCGCCGCCACCACACCGGCCACCTCGGCATCATCGAGCACCCCCGGCTCCAACGGCTCCCCGGGCACCCGCCTCAGCACGAGGTACCCCTCGCCCTCCACCAACGGCTCGGGCGTCCGAACCCCCAGGCCGAGCCCGCCGACCGCACGCAACACAACGGCCCGCTGCGGCAACCGCGCGGCCGCCGCCCGAGTCCGGGCCAGGCACACGACCCGGTCCGCCCCCATGACCACGGTGTGGAACTGCCCCTGCCGCACGACAAGACCACCCGGCTCGTCGTCCGGAAGCAACCGCCTCAGCAGAGCCGCCCGCGTGCTCCGAACGTCCGCGATAGGCATCTGAGCATCCTCCGAAGCATCCGACGGCAGCCGAGCCGAACCACGCACACGATGCTCCCGCCCACGACGGCACTCAACACCGGTGACCTCCCAACCTAACGACAACCACCGCCTCGCTGCCGTCGGTTTTCGCCCGCCGAACCGCGACCTCTTCCCGCCTCCTGCCGCCAGTCTTGAAGCAACGGTGGTAACAGGCCGTCAAAGGATGTTCCAGCGTGTCTGTGTGTGGCCCGAGGCCAGCCCGCTGACGCGGCGACGTACCTCCCGGAGGGTGGGGCTCCCCGGGGCGGCGCGTTTGGCGTTCGTGGTGATCATGCGCAGCTCGCGCAGGGCCGCCAGCGTGGGGTAGCCGTCCCAGGTCCTGATGTCGTAGCCGTAGCGGTCGGCGAATGCCTGGTAGTGGGCCTCTCCGTAGCCGAACCGGCGGCAGTGGATCTCCACGGTGACGAGGTCGAGCTCCGGCTGACCGAAAGCGGCGGTGTCCCAGTCGCAGAGGACGGCACTGCCGTGCCCGGCGTGAAGGGCGTTGCGGTGCTGGGGGTCGCCCTGGATGACCGAGGGCGCCAGCACATAGACAACGCCGGCGAGTTCGCGTTCGAGCTCGTCCAGACGGTTGGTCAGGAAATGGAGTTCGGCGGGCGCGAGCGCGGTGGTGGCAGTTAGGGAGCGTCGGATCGCTGCGACGGTGTCCACCGCGGGCAGCCTCGACGGCGGGTCGGTGAGGCGGTGGAGCAGCCGTAGCGGATCGGCGAGTCGTTCGGCTGCCACGGGGTGGGCGGGCTGCGGGAGGTACGTCCAGTACGTCGCATAGTGGCCGTCGAGGTCGACGGGCTGCCGGACGGGGTGCAGGGGCACGGTCGGAAATCCCTGGGCGCCGAGCCAGCCGGCCAGGTCGACCGTGCGCTGCACGCTTGCCAACCGGGTACCGCTGCGGGCGATCTTGACCACGACCTCGTCGACGGCGAAGACCGCGTTGGTGTGGCCGCGGAGGAGCCGGGCGCGGGCCGGGTCGAGGTCGGCGGCGGCGCAGGCGCGGTCGAGGAGGCGGGCGAGGTCGGTTGCGGCGAAACCCCCGGCGTCCCTGGCAGTCGTCGTCATGACGCTCAGGCTGACCTACCCGCCGGGGAGCTGTCACCTCAACACGGACGGCGGGCAAGGAGCGCGCCGCAGCAATGGCCGTGATGGTTCCGCCTCGCTCGACTCCCCTCGTATCGACAGCGCGGCGATCCGGAACGCGTACTTGTCACGTCTCCGCCGAAGCACCACAGTGTGACTCTGTGAACACCATCAGCGAGCACGGCGCAGGTGGAGCGCCAGCGGGGGTCGGTCCGGTGGACGCCTCCCTGACGTTGCCGGTGGAGTCGGTGGCCGCCCTGGGGCACCGGGTCTGGGAGCTCGTCTCAGAGCACCTCGCGGCCGGGCCCGAGCGCCACGGCCTTCCGACGGCCTCGCCGGGCTCGGCCGTCGACGCGGACCGGCTGCGTTCCGAGCCCCTGCCCGGCGCCCCCGCAGGCGATCCGCTCAAGCTGGTGGACGAGGTGGGGCGGCTGTTGCGCGAGGGCAACGCGCACCCGGACCATCCGGACTTCCTCGCGTTCGTGCCCACTCCGGGGACCGTCACCGGGGTACTGGGATCGGTTCTGGCCACCGGGTTCGCGGTCCCGACCGGATGGCGTTTCACCGGGAGGGTCTCCAGCGCGATCGAGTCAGCCACCGTCCGGTGGCTGGTCGAGTTGCTGGGTCTGGCCCCCGGTACGTCCGGGTTGTTCGTGTCGGGTGGCTCCGCCGCCAACCTGACCGCCCTGACGGCGGCGCGCGACGCGCTCGTCGGGACCGAAGCCCGCGGCGCCACCGCCTACTTCTCCGACCAGACCCATTTCTCCGTCCCCCGGGCCCTGCACATCCTGGGTATCGGCGAGGACCGTATCCGGGTGCTGCCCGGGGACGCGCACCGCCGGATCCCGTTGCCCGGCCTCGCCCGACAGGTGGCCGCGGACCGCGCCAACGGTCTGCGCCCCTTCCTCGTGGTGGCCAACGCGGGCACCACGGCCACCGGTGACGTCGACCCGCTGCCCGAACTGGCCGCCTTCTGCCGCGGCGAGGGCCTGTGGCTGCACGTGGACGGCGCGTTCGGTGCCCCTGCGGCGCTGACCGAGCGCGGACGCGGCCTGCTGGCGGGTCTGGACGCGGCGGATTCGGTGAGCGTCGATCCGCACAAATGGCTGTTCCAGCCCGCCGGGACGGGCTGTGTGCTGCTGCGTGACCCCGCCCGCCTGACGCGTGCGTTCGGCGTCGGGCTCCCCGGGTACCTGGAGACGGGCGCCACCGGTCACGACGAGGGCGAGGTGGACTACCTCCAGTGGGGAGTGGAGCAGACGCGGGAGTTCCGGGCGCTGCGCCTGTGGCTGTCGCTGAAGGTGTTCGGCGCGGACGCCTTCCGCGCCGCCGTGGAGCGAGGCCAGGCGATGGCCGACGACATCGCCGCGTACATCGACTCCCGGCCCGACCTGGAGGTGGTGACCGGTCCCTCGCTGGCCGTCGTCACCTTTCGTGGCTTGCCGCCCGCCGCCGGGCCCTTCCCGTGCCCGGAGGCCGCCGACCGGACGGTGGACGAGGTCTGCCGCGACCTGCGGTCGGAGGGGCGCGCCATGGTCGCCGGCGTGACCGTGGCCGGCCGCCGGGTCTTCCGGCTCTGTGTCATCAACCCGCGCGCGCAGCCCGACGGACTCCGCGCCGTGGTCGACAGGGTCGCCGAGCTGTGGACCGCTCGGGCCGGTGCCCCGGAGCGGCCGGGCGCCGCGCTGTGAACGGGGGGCAGCCGCCGCGCCGCGGACCCTCCGGAAACCGGGACGGCGGTGGGGACCGCGACGGGGGCAGGGACCGCGACGGGGTCGCACACGTCGAGCGTCTCGACGCCGACGGGCTGCGGGCCGAGGCGGTCCGCCTCACCGGCCTGGCGGACTTCGGCGCGCCCGGCCACGGACCGGCCTTGGACCTGCTCGTCTCGGCCCTGGAAACCGAGGCCCGGCTCAGCCCGGCCGGCCGGGCCGAGGCTCGGGACACCCTGCTCCGCGCGCTCCGCACCCGGCTGTGGCTGCACGCCCTGCCCGTACCGCCGATGGTGCAGGAGCCCCCCGTCGTCCTGATCGGCCTGCCCCGGACCGGCAGCACCCTGCTGCACAGGCTCCTCGCCCATCATCCGGCGCTGCGGGCACCCCGCCTGTGGGAGCTGCTGGCGCCGGTCACGCCGCCGGGAGCCGGAGCGGCGGACCTGGTCGCGGACGCCGAACGGCACGTGGCCGATCTGACCAGGACCGCGCCCGACCTGGCCCGCGTCCACCCCACCGGGGCGAACGAACCGGAGGAGTGCGAGCACCTCGTGAACACGGACTTCCGCAACAGCGTCCTCGGCCTGCTCAGTTATCGGGTCCCCGGCTACGCGTCCTGGCTCGCCGGGCAGGATCTGACGGCCGCTTACACGCTGCACCGGGCCCAGCTCGCCCACATCCTCGCCCGGCGTCCGGCCCCGGCCGGGGCCCGGCTCCTGCTGAAGAGCCCCTCCCATCTGTGGCACCTGCCCGCTCTGGACCGCGTTCACCCGGGCGCGAGGTTCATCGTCCTCGAACGTGACCTCGAAGAGGCGATCGGCTCCGTCTGCGGCCTCGTGTTCGCGGCCCGCCGCAAACGCAGCGACGCCGTGGACCCCGTGGAGATCGGCCGGGACATGACCGCCGCCACGCACGCCGGACTGTCGAGGATGTACACCTTCACCACCGACCCATCGGTCGCCGACCGCTGTCTGACGGTCCGCTTCACGGACATGGTGGCCGACCCCGACGGCACCGCCCGGCGCGTGCTGGACTGGCTGGGGCTGACCGCCGACGGCACCCTGCGCCGGCGCTGGCACGACCACCTCGCGCGCAACCCACGCCCCGATCACGTCCATCCCCGCGCGGCCTGCGGCCTGCCGCCCGCCGGCCCACAAGTCGCACCCCACGGCCTGGAGGCCACGTCATGACGACGCCCGCCCCGCACCCCGGCCGACTCCCCTATCCGTTCGACCGCGCCCACTGCCTGTCGCCCCTGCCGCACACCGAGCTCCTGCGCATGCCGGGCCTGGCCCGCGTCACCCTGCCCAGTGGCGATCCGGCCCACCTCGCGGTCCGCCACGCCGACGTCGTCCGCGTCCTCACCGACCGCCGGTTCAGCCGCCGGGCCATGTTCACCACCCCCGGCGGCCCCCGGTGGACGCTGGCCGACCGCGACGAGCCCAGCCTGCTCGGCCTCGATCCCCCGGACCACACCCGGGTCCGCCGGCTCTGTGCCCCCGCGTTCCGCCGCGACAGCGTCGACCGCTCAGCCGCCGCGGTGGAAGCCCATGTGCACCGGCTGCTGGACGTGCTCCTGGCAGCCGGAGCGGGCCCCGAACCGGTCGACCTGCACGGCGCGTTCGCCCTCCCGCTGGCCGAGGCCGTCGTGTGCGACGTCCTCGGGGTGAGCTCCGCGCACCGTGCCCCGCTGGTCGAGTGGGCGCGGCACAAGCTGTCGCTGACCTCCCTGCCGCCGGAGCAGGCACGGGCCGGCCACGAGGCGCTGCGCGCCCACTACGACCGACTGTTCTTCTCCCCGCAGGCCGCCGACGCCCTGGTGCCGGGCGGGCTGCTCCACCGGCTCCGGGATGCCCACACCGCCGGCGACCTGAGCCGTCCGGAACTCATCGCCACCGCCGTCAACCTGTTCGTGGCGGGACACGCCACCACGGCCGCCACCCTCACCAACGGCGTCCTGGCCCTGCTCAACCACCCGGACCAGTGGCAGGCCCTCCGCACCGACCGGGCCCTGCTTCGACCGGCCATCGAGGAGATCCTGCGCTTCGACACCATCGCCGACGTCGCACTGCCCCGGCTGGCCGTGGCGGACGTGACCGTCGGGGCGACCACGATCAGGGCCGGGGAAGCGGTCGTCCCGTCCCACCCGCACGCCGGACGCGACCCCGCCGTCTTCGCCCGACCCGAAACCTTCGACATCACCCGCCCGCCGGGCCCCCACCTCGCCTTCGGACACGGCCCCCACCGCTGCATCGGCGCCGACCTGGCGCTGCTGGAACTACGGTCCGCGCTCGGTGCCCTGGCTGACCGTGCACCGCGCCTGCGTCTCGCGGAGCCCGCCACCGCACTCCCCTTCCCCGGCGGATCCCTGATCGGCGGAGTCAACCGCCTCCCCGTCCACACGCACGACGCATGATCCACACCGACGGGTGGCGCGCGCCCAGGCCACCTGAACGCACGACAGCTGCCAAGCGGCGAAGCCCGGACGGCGACCAAGCGCCCCGTCGGGCCCGGAGCCGTCAGCCGTCGAGTCCGCCCGCACCGCGCTCAGCCGGGCGGCCACGTTCCTCACCGGCCGGCACGGGAGGCTTCCCGTCGGCGCGGCTGGGCTCTGGCCATGCGCCTACCCGTCAGGGGGCTGGTACTCGGTCGGCATGGTGCTGTGGTGCTCGACCGGTGTGTCCGTGCCGTGCCTCGCCCAGAGCCAGTAGCCCGCCGCCGTTGCGGCGAGCAGACCGGCCGGGATGAGGACCGCCAGCAGTGCCTCGGTCACCTCGCATCCCCCCGTTCGCGCCGCTCCCCGCTTCCGGGGACGCCCCGCCCGGGCCGCCGGGTTGCGGTCGGTGGCCGTTCAGGCGGCGGCGCGGCGGGCGGCGACCGACCAGGCGTCCGCGACGGCGCGGTGGGCCCGGGCCGTCGCGTCGGCCGCGTCGCCGTCCAGGCGGAGCGGCGTACCGAGGTGGACGTGCAGGGCAGGGCGGCGGACCGGGGCGGTGGCCAACCCGGCGAGCTGCTTGAGCGTGCCGCCCGAGGAGAGCCGGCGGGCGCCCGCCTGGCCGAGCGGGACCACCGGTGCGCCGGTGGCCTGCGCGAGCCGGGCGAGGCCGCTGCGGAACGGGCCCGGCGGCCTTTCCCCGGAGTCGCGCCGACGCGGCAGCCCGCCCTCGCCGTAGATCAGCACCACGCGTCCCGCCGCCAAGGCCTCGGCCGCCGCGTCGAGCGAGTCCGCCGCCCGGGCGGCGCCCCGGTGGACGGCGATGTGCCCCTCCCGGCGCAGCAGCGGACCGAGTGCCGGGATCCGCCAGAGGCCGGCCGTCGCGAGCACGACGGGCCGGGCGCCGAGCCGGTGCAGGGCGGCGAGCACCACGGCGGGGTCGGCGAGGGAGGTGTGGTTGGCCGCGACGATGCTGCCCGGAGCGGGTGTGATGTCGGCCGCGTCGGCGGTGACGTGCAGGCGCCCGAAGGCGGGAACGAGCAGGGCGGCGGTACGGCTCAGCATGGCGTGACCTGGTCCTCGTGACGGGTGGCGCTGTCCTGTCGGCCAGTCTGGTCGCACCCGCCACCGGCCGCCTGAGTACCCGTACTCACCTTCCCCGGACCCTGCTGCGACCACGACGGCATCACCTTGGGCTACATGGTGGAGGACGCGGCCCGTCCCGGAGCGACGCTCGTCGTGGAGACCGGTCGGCCGGCCGTGCTCAAGCCGAACATGCTGCCCGCGCACTGGGTGCTGGACGGGCCCGACCGTGGGGTCTCGGGGAAATTCGGTCGGCGTAGGGGGCGCCGGCGGGCACGATGGCGGGATGGTTGATCTGTTGTGGGACGACCGGGTCGCTTGGCTGCTCGATCCGGCCGATGGGGGCTGCCTCCCCGACGGGTTCGTCGAGGGTACGACGGCGGCTGACTGGCAGGCGGTGCTCGACCTGGTCGAGGAGCGGGGCTGGGCCTTCGAGTACGCCGAGGGTGACACGGTGCTGCCGCTGCCCCGGGCCGAGGCCGTGCTGGCCCGTCCGGCCGATGCCGAGTGTCCGAACCTGAGGGTGTGGCCGGATCCCGAGGTGTGTGCGATCTTCCGGTTCCTCGGGGAGGAGCAGGTCGACTTCGACGTCGACCTCAGGGAGCTCCAGGGGCAGCAGCAGCTGGACGTCCTGTGCGGGTTCCTGGCCGCGATCGGGCGGCGGTTGGGCAAGTCGGTGCCGCTGTTCCCCGAGGGCGGCGGCACGGAGCCGCTGCTCGGGTTCGACATTGCCATCGACCGGGTCAGGGTGATGTGGACGCGGTCGGAGGAATGAAGGCGGCGCAGCGGACGTGGTCAACGACGGAGCGGGCCGGGGCGACACGCAGGTCACCCCATTCGGGTGACATTCCGTCGGATGGCATGGGGCTGGTCCCTAGGGTTCGAAGCACTGTTGGTTCACGAAGGGATTTAACCCATGTACCGCACCGTCCGTACCTTCGCCGTCCTGCTGGCCGCCGTCGGCGCCGTTTCCCTGCCCACCCAGGCCTTCGCCGATGACACGGTGACGGTCACCACCACGACCATCACCGTCATCGGGACGGGCAACCAGCTCGCCGGCGACGACATCACCAACGTCGGGGGTGACGCGATCATCGGCTCCTTCGACGGCATCGACGTCCACTGACCCACCCTCCCCTTCGAATCCGCACCGCCCGCGCCCGTCCCGGCGCGGGCGGTGCCGTGTGCGCGGGCGCCGCAGGTGTCCGGGCGCCCCGCCGCCGCTCAGGACCGTCGGCCGCCGAACTGCCAGTCGTGGACCTCGACGTCGGCGTACCGGTCCACGGTCAGGACGGCGCGGGCCGCCCGCCGGTCCGGCGCCCGGACCAGTGCCGCCGTGCCCAGCCAGGCCTCGCCGTCGTCTGAGAGCAGCGGGCCGTAGGCGATCAGTTCCTCCTCCCGCCCGGGTGGCGGTGTGCGGTCGGCGGGCTCGCCGGCGCCGAGGCCGAGCACCAGGTAGCGGTTGCCGCCGGTCCGACCGCCGGGGAACTCCCACATGGTGCGGCCCAGCAGGTTGCGCCAGCGCCGCACCAGCACGTCCCGGTAGGCGCCGGCCTGGTAGCAGGGCTCGTCGAAGGCGAACGCGCGGGCCGCGGCGGGATCGGGCAGGTCGACGATGTGCACGCTCCCGGTGGGGATGTCGACCTCGTCGCCGGAGAGGGTCGGCCCCCGGGCGATCAACTCCCGGGCGTATCCGTCCATGTAGGACCAGTGGTCTTCCAGCAACTCGCCCCGCAGTCCGGCGGAACCCGGCCGGTCGCGGTGGTAGACGAAGAACTCCATGCGCGGAGGATCTCGCCGAACCACCCGTCGGGGCGAGCGATTTACCGGGCGGCTGCAGAGCCGAGCGGCGGCGCCGGGGGCTCAGCGCGCGGGGGTGTCGTCGTAGGAGCGGCGGGCTTCCTCGACGCGGTCCAGGTTGGCGGCGGACCACTCGGCCAGGCCGGCGAACAGCGGGGCGAGGCTGCGGCCCAGGTCGGTGATCTCGTACTCGACGCGCGGTGGTACCTCAGCGTGGTACTCGCGCTTGATCAGGCCGTCTCGCTCCAGCTGCCGCAGTCGCTGGGTGAGCACCTTGGGCGTGATGGCGGCGACCCTCCGTTGCAGCTCGACGTAGCGCTGCCGGCCGTGCTGGTTGAGCGTCCAGAGGATCGGGGTGGTCCAGCGACTGAAGACCAGGTCGACCACCGGGCCGATCGGGCACGCCCGCGCCGGGTCCGTCGATCCGTCCGCCGACCAGTCCATGCCGCTCACGCGTCCCCCTCGATTGCCTGCGACGTCGGGTCACTTTCCTCTAGGTACCTACTGTACGCAGGCTGTTAACGTCGTTCCGCGAGCCCGGGGAGAACGCCCCGGGCGGCGTCAACTCCCTTTCATCGACGGCCTTTTGGCCGTTTCGGTGATTCTTTTGTCAAGGAACGAGGAGCAGGACATGATCGTGGTGACGGGTGCGACGGGCACCATCGGCCGGCCGCTGGTGGGCGCGCTGGCGGCGGCGGGCGAGCGGGTGACGGCGGTGTCCCGCCGCCCAGTGGACGCCGGCCTCCCGGAGGGGGTGCGACATCACCGGGCCGACCTCGCCGAGGCCGGGTCACTGCGGCCCGCGCTGGACGGTGCCGACGCGCTGTTCCTCCTCCTCTCCGGTGAAATGCTGCTGGACGGTGGTGGCGAGGCGCCGGGCGCGCTGCTCGACGTCGCCAAGGCCGGCGGGGTCCGCCGGGTGGTGCTGCTCTCCTCGCAGGCGACCGGGACGCGGCCGGACGCCCTCTCGCACGCCCGGCTGCGCGCGTTCGAGGAGGCCGTCCGGCACTCCGGGCTCGACTGGACGATCCTCCGGCCGAGCGGCTTCCACACCAACGCCTTCGGCTGGGCGGAGCCGGTCCGGACCCGGCGCACGGTCGCCGCGCCGTTCGGCGACGTCGCCCTGCCGACCGTGGACCCGGCCGACCTCGCCGAGGTGGCGGCCACCGTCCTGCGGAACGGCGGCCGGCCGGGAGCGTCCGGCCCGCACGACGGCCGAACGTACGTGCTGACCGGGCCGGAGCCGGTGTCGCCGCGCGAGCAGGCCGCCGCGCTCGGGGCCGCACTCGGCGAACCGGTCGCCTTCGTCGAGCTGAGCCGCGAGGCCGCCCGCGGCCACCTGCTGTCGGTCATGCCCGAGGCGGTGGTCGACGGCACCCTCGACATCCTGGGCACGCCGACCGCCGCCGAACGGCAGGTCAGCCCGGACGCCGAGCGGCTGCTGGGCCGCCCGGCCACCGGCTTCGCCGAGTGGGCCCGCCGGAACGCCGCCGCGTTCCGGTAGCCGTAGGCCCGCGCGCCCGGCCCGGCCGCCCTGTCCCGCCGCCCGGCCCCGGACGATGGTGCTCGGCGGAGTACCGCCCGCTCAGGTCTCGCGCTGCGGGTGGTACTCCGCCTCGGCTATGCCGAAGCTCCAGGCCACCCCGGCCCGGGCGGTGCAGGTGCTCGGCGGCACCCGGAGCCAGTACGTGCGGAAGGTGCCGTCGGGCTCGGCGGTCGAGTTGACCACCTCGACCATCACCACCGGCTCGTCGTCCGGCAGTTGGATCCGCCAGAGCACGCCGGTCTCGTCCCGGTGCACCGGCTCGGCGCCGGAGTCCGCCAGGTAGCGCTCGTAGCCGTAGTGCTCCAGCAGGACGCGGCGCAGCTCGGCGTTCTCCTCGGTGCGGATCCGCTCGGCGGTGACGGTGCCGAGCCCGGCCAGGAACTCGGCCGGGACCGGCATGCCCCGCCAGGCGTGCAGGGCGAAGCCGTCGGCGTACTCGAGGGCCGGGCCGTCGGCGCGGTCCAGCCGGCCCGCCTCGTCGCGGTGCAGGGCCACCGGCCGCTCGCTGATCAGCACCACGTCCTCGTAGGGCCACCACCAGCCGGCTCCGCGCGCCACCTCGGCGAGCGCGGCGATCCCGATGGCGGCGCTGGCACCGGCCGGCTCGGCGTCGGCCGGGGGTGCCTCGGCCGGGGGTGCCTCGGCCGGGGCGGGCGCCAGGACGCCGGCCGCCTCGAAGGCGGCGAACCAGGGGGCGTCGTGCTGGCCCCGGACCGCGTCGAGCAGCGCGAGCCGGGCGGCGGTCCGGCGCTCCCGTGCCGCCTCGACCACGTCGTCCTCGTCCTCCTCGACGTCCGGCTCGGGGGCGAGCCGGTCGAGCACGGCGGTGCGGACGCGGTCGGCCAACGCGATGGTCACCGGGCCGAGTTCGCCGCCGGTCAGGGCCCAGAGCGGCGCCCAGCCCGCCGGGCCGGTCCGCTCGACGGCCTGGCGGCGGACGGTCTCCCACGGCCCGGTGCGGACCTCCTCGCGCACCGTCACCGCGCCGGCCGCCCGCAGCTCCAGCGCCGCCTCGGCCGCCGCCAGCGGCGAGCCGAACCAGCGGACGTCCGCC
>NZ_JBFBDO010000153.1:0-13926 GCF_040683335.1 Kitasatospora sp. NPDC093806 | reverse complement strand
GCTCGTCGTCGGCGCCGGGCTGCTCGGCGCCCGGCCGCCGGTGCGCACCGGCACCGGCCTGGACCGCCTGCCGCACCCGCTGGTCATCGGCCACCGCGGCGCCCCCGGCTACCGCCCCGAGCACACCCTGGGCTCCTACGACCTGGCGCTGCAGCTCGGCGCGGACGTCATCGAGCCGGACCTCGTCCCCACCAAGGACGGCCACCTGGTGGTCCGGCACGAGAACAACATCGCGGAGACCACCGACGTCGCCGACCACCCGGAGTTCGCGGGCCGCAAGACCACCAAGACCATCGACGGCGCGGCCCAGACCGGCTGGTTCACCGAGGACTTCACGCTCGCCGAGCTGCGCACCCTGCGCGCCAAGGAGCGCCTGCCGCAGCAGCGCCAGCGCAACACCCTGTACGACGGCCGCTGGGCGATACCGACCTTCCGCGAGATGGCCGACTTCGCCCGCAAGCGCGGCCGCGAGCTGGGCCGCGACGTCTGGGTGTACCCGGAGACCAAGCACCCGAGCTACTTCCGCTCGATCGGCCTGCCGCTGGAGGAGCGCCTCGCGGACGAGCTGCGCCGCACCGGGCTGGCCGGGCGCAACGGCCGGGCGATCCTGCAGTCCTTCGAGCCGAGCAGCCTGCAGCGGCTGGCCAAGCTGGTCGACAACCCGCGGATCCAGCTGCTCAGCGGCCCGACCAGCCGCCCGTACGACTTCGTGCTGGCCGGAGACCCGCGCACGGTGGCCGACCTGGTGACGCCCGAGGGCCTGCGCTGGATCTCCTCCTTCGCGCACGGCATCGGCCCGACCACCCAGCTGATCGCCCCGGTCGACGCCACCGGCAAGCTCCAGCCGCCGACCACCCTGGTCCGGGACGCGCACGCGGCCAACCTGCTGCTGCACCCGTACACCGTGCGCAACGAGAACGGCTTCCTGCCGCTCGACTACCGCAAGGGCACCGACCCGAACGCGTACGGCGACGCGATCGGCTGGGCCAAGTACCTGTACGAGCTCGGCGTGGACGGCTTCTTCACCGACCAGACCGACACCTCGGTGCTGGCCCGCCAGGACTTCTGGGCGGCCAAGGGCGCGCGCTGACGTTTGTGACGCGAGGGGCCCCGGACCGATGGACGGTCCGGGGCCCCTCGCGTCACGGGACCGGCGGCGGGTCAGCCGTCGCTCGGGTCGTCGTCGGGGTGGGACTGCTGGGTGGGCTGGGCGGGCAGGCTCGGCGGGTTCGGCTTGGTGGTGCGCGGCGGACGGCCGGGCGCCGGGGTGCGCCCGCCGGGCCAGGTCGGCGCGGTGTCGGTGGCCGGACCGCCCGGTGTGCCCGACCCGCTCGGGCTGCCGCTGCCGCTCCCGCTCGCCGACGGGTCGCGCTTGACCGGGTTGGGGATGTAGACGGTCTGGAACTCCTTCTCCGGCATGCCCCGCACGGCGTCGTTCATGGCCATCTGCCAGATCGGGCCCGGGCCGGTGGCCCCGAAGACCTCCTCGAAGTACTTGCCGCCGATCCTGATGTTCTTCATCGGCACGCCGCCGGCCGGGCCGCCGAGCCAGACCGAGGTGGCCAGGTTGGCGGTGTAGCCGCTGAACCAGGCGGACTTCTTCTCGTCCGAGGTGCCGGTCTTGCCGGCGATCTGGCGGTCGTCGTCGAGGCCGAGGTCACGCGCGGTGCCGCCCTTCTCGGTCACCCCGAGCAGCACGGTGTTGAGGACGTCGGCGGTGTTCTCGGAGAGCACCCGGTCGCACTTGCTCGGCGTCACCGGGACGTCCTTGCCGTCCACCGTGGTGATCCGGCTGATGGCGACCGGCGTGCAGTAGGTGCCGCGGTTGGCGAAGGTCGCGTAGACGTTGGCCATCACCAGCGGGCTCACCTCCTGGGTGCCCAGGCCCAGGGCCGGCAGCTCCTGCAGCGGCTTGCCGCTCGCCTTGCCCGCCACGCCGAGCTTGTTGGCCATCTGCTTGACCGCGCAGAGGCCGATCTCCTGCTCCATCTGCACGAAGTAGGTGTTGACCGAGAGCGCCATCGCCTCCTTCAGCTCGTACGGGCCGACCTCGCCCGACGACTCGTTGGGGATGGCGCCGCCCTTCTTGCCCTTCTCCAGGTTCTTCCAGGTGCCGTCGCAGGTGCTCATCGTCGGCCAGTCCATCTTGTTCGGCGACGCGTAGGACTGGGTCGGCTGGAGCCCGGCCTCCAGGGCGGCGGCGGCCACGATCGGCTTGAAGTTGGAGCCCGGCTGGAAGCCGTTGCCGCCGCCCATCGCCGCGTCCACGTTGTAGTTGACGACGGTCTGGTTCTTGGCCGGCTCGATGCCGTACGGGCGGGTCTGGGCCATCGCGAGGATCCGGCCGGTGCCCGGCTCGACCATGGTGATCGCGGCCGAGACCTGGTCGGTGACGGCGACCTTGGCGGTCACCGCCTTCAGCGCGGCGGCCTGCTTGACCGGGTCGAGGGTGGTGTGGATGGAGAGCCCGCCCATGTCCCAGAGCTTCTTGCGCTCGGCGGCGGTCTTGCCGAACACCGGGTCCTGCTTGATCACGTGCTTGACGTAGTCGCAGAAGAAGCCCATGCCCGCGTCGGCCGTGATGCAGCCGTTCTGCGGCGCCCGGTAGTTGAGGGCGATCGGCCCCGCCTTGGCCTCCCGGGCCTGTTCGGCGGTGATGTGCTTGTTCTCCACCATCTTGTCGAGGACGGTGTCGCGGCGCTTGCGGGAGGCCTCCGGGTGCGCCTTGGGGTCGAACTGCGAGGGGTTCTGCACCACGCCCGCCAGGGTGGCCGCCTCGGGGAGGGTGAGGTCCTTGGTGTCCTTGCCGAAGTACCGCTGGGCGGCGGCCTGGATGCCGTAGGCCTGCTGCCCGTAGTAGGTGATGTTCAGGTAGTTGGTGAGGATCTGCTCCTTGGGGAGCTCCTCCTCCAGCTTGATCGCGTACTTCAGCTCCTGGATCTTGCGGCCCAGGGTCTTGCGCTGCGCCTCCTGGACGGCCGCGATGTCGTCGCCGGCCTTCTCCACGTTGACGTTCTTAACGTACTGCTGGGTCAGCGTCGAGGCGCCCTGGACGGCGGCGCCGCTCTCCGCGTTCTTGGTGACGGCCCGCAGGACACCCTTGAGGTCGACCGCGCCGTGCTCGTAGAAGCGGGCGTCCTCGATGTCCACCTGGGCCTGGCGTATCAGCGTGCCCATCTCCTCGGCGGTGATCACCCGCCGGTCGCGCTCGTAGACCTTGGCGATCTGCCGGCCCTGGGCGTCGTAGATCCAGCTGGCCTGGGTCAGCGGCGGGGTCTTCAGGTCGTCCGGGATGCTGTCGAACTCCTCCACGCCGCTCTTCACGCCGAGTCCGAGCGCGCCGGCGGCCGGCAGGGCGATGCCCGCGAGCAGGACGCCCGCGAGGGTGCTGTAACCGAGGAACTTCACACCGTGGCCGAGCAGGCCGAGGGGGGTCTCGCGGCGCCGGGGGCGCGGCACCCAGGTGTCGTGGGGCTCCGGGGAACCCGAGGCGTCCGAGGACGTGCGGCGGCTACGCGGTGACATAGTCGGAACACTACGTCCACGAAAACCGCCCGTGGGGCCGGTGTTGGCCAACCTTTGTCACAAAACAGCGACAGATCGGCGGGGTTCGGCGTGGCGGTGGAACCATCCGGACACCTGCCCCTTGTCGGACACGGCTCGTTCGCCCACACTTGATCGGATTCGATCAAGAACGGCGCGCGGGCACCGACAGGGCGGGCGAGCCGGCGGCCTCAGCCGGCGTCCTTCTTCCGCCGTAGCCCGAACACCGCGCCCGCGATGGCGAGCAGGAACACCACGCCGAGCACCTGGTCCCCGGTACCGCCCGAGGACGAGCCGCCCGCGCCGTTCGCGCCGCCCGTGCCGCCGCCGGCCGCCGGCGGGGCGGCGGCACCGGACTGGGACGGCGCGGCGGACGGGGTGGCGCTCGGCAGGGGTTCGACGGTGTCCGGAAGTTGACCGTCCTCCAGCGGCGAGCGCCAGACCGGGCTGTTTTTGCCCTCGCTGCCGAAGAGCACCGCCCGGCCGTCCGCGGTGAACGTGACCGACTCGCCCTGCTGCTGGAACGGCGTGGACAGCCGCCCGAGTTCGCTCGGCGCGCCGTCCTTCCAGCGGTAGAGGGTGGTGGCGAGGTAGCCGCGCAGGACCAGCCGGGTGCCGTCCGGCGAGAAGGCCCCGTCGGTGGTCCACGGGGCGTCGGCGATCCGGCGGAAGGTGTTGACCCCGGTCGGCGAGAGCTGCTCCGGCCCCTGGTAGAGGCCGCCGCCGCCCTGCTTCTTGCTGGCGATGTAGGCGCGGCCGGTCACCGGATGCACCATCAGCGCCTCGGCGTCGCGGGGGCCGTCCTCGTAGCGGACCTTGTAGCGGGTCGCCTCCACCGTCTGGTCGCGCAGTTCGGCGGGCTCCGCGAAGGCGTAGATCCAGACCTCGGGCCACTTGCCACCGAGGTTGTCGCCGATGTCGCCGAGGTACAGCCGCCCGTCGGGGCCGAGCGAGATCGCCTCGACGTCGCGCGGCGAGACGCCGCGCAGGGTGACGGTGGCGACGGTGCGGCCCTGGGAGTCGACGGCGTACACGTACGGGCCGTCGTCGCTGTCGTTGTGCGTCCAGTAGACGCCGGGATGGACCCGGCTGGCCGCGAGACCGCTGGACTCGGTGATCCGCGGGTCGCCGATGGTGAACGCCTGCCCGCCGGAGTCGGCCGCGCGGGCCGGCGGGGCGCCGACCGTCGCGGTGGCGCAGCCCGCGGCGAGCAGCGCGGCGGAGAGCCGGAGGCCGGACCGTCGGAGGGCCGCCCACCGGAGGCCCGGCCGCCGGGCGCCCGAGCGGGGGGCGGTGGCCGCCGTCGGCCTCTTCGTTCGCATCCTCAGCACCAGCCGATCCTCCCACGGCCGTCGGAGCGAGCCGGGATGGTCGGCAGCGGGGAGGGGCGGGCGGCGCCGGGCGGACGGGGGTGCCGTCCGGCGCCGCCCGCCCGGCTCAGTCGGCCGCCGCCGCGTCCTCGTGGCGGACGACCGCCACCGGGCAGTGGGCGTGCTGGATCATCGCCTGGCTGGTCGAACCGAGCAGCATGCCCGCGAACCCGCCCCGGCCGCGGGCCCCGACCACCAGCAGCTGCGCCTCCCGGCTCGCCTCGATCAGCGCCGGCCGGGGGTGCGCCTCCAGCACGCTGCTCCGCAGCTCGACCTCCGGGTACTTCTCCCGCCAGCCCGCCAGCGCCTCGGCGAGCACCCGTTCCTCCTGGTCCGGAAAGCCCGCGTGCGGGTGCCAGACGTGCAGGGCGGTCAGCCGGGCCCCGCGGACGGCGGCCTCGGCGAAGGCGAAGCCCCCCGCCTCGGCGCCCACGCCCGAACCGTCCACCGCCACCAGCACGTCCCCGCCCGGGTCCGGGCGGCCCCGGACGATCAGCACCGGGCAGGCGGCGTGCGCGGCCAGGTGGACCGCCACCGAGCCGATCAGCAGGGCGCCGAACCGGCCCAGACCGCGGCTGCCGACCACGGCCAGGCAGGACTCCCGCGAGCGGCGGGCCAGCACGCTCAGCGGCTCACCGGTGACCAGTTCGGTGTACACCTCCAGCCGCGGGTCCAGCGCCCGGGCCCGGTCGCGCGCGACCGCCAGCACCTCCTCCGCCTGCTGCCGCAGCCCGCCCTCGGCGGGGCCGTGCTTGGCCGGCCCGAGCGAGACGTGCATCAACGGCCAGATGAAGGCGTGCACGATCCGCAGGCCGCAGCCGCGCAGCCGGGCCTCCCGGACCGCGACGTCCACCGCCGCCAGGCTCGCCTCCGAGCCGTCGACGCCCACCAGAACCGGGTCGCTCATCGTCCGCCTCCTGTCGCGTTCCGCTTGCTCGTCGGCCTGGTGGGGCCGGGGTGGCTACCAGGCACGGTCCTCGCCGTCCTGCTCCTGCTGCCCCTGCTCCGGCTGCTGCTCCTGCTCCTGCCCGTGCTCCTTGGAGCGCTCGTACGGGACGACGGCGACCGGGCACGGCGCGTGGTGCAGTACCGCGTGGGCGACCGCCCCGACGTGGGCGCCCAGCGGCGA
Organism: Kitasatospora sp. NPDC093806; assembly: GCF_040683335.1. Taxonomy (NCBI): domain Bacteria; kingdom Bacillati; phylum Actinomycetota; class Actinomycetes; order Kitasatosporales; family Streptomycetaceae; genus Kitasatospora; species Kitasatospora sp. NPDC093806. The sequence continues at coordinate 7,884 of NZ_JBFBDO010000153.1, read as the reverse complement.
CCGGCGGACCCGCCGCCCGACCACCAGCAGTTCGGCGTCCGCCGCGCGTTCCGCCAGCACCCGGGCCGGGCGCGCGTTCACGGCCTCCTCGACCACTGTCACCCCGGGGTGCTTGGCCCGCCACGGCTCCAGCACCCGGGCCAGCTCGTTCTCCGCGTAGGCCGACATCTCGCGGGAGACGTCCACGCCCGCCGCGATGCCCGCGTACTGGTAGGACGGCGGCAGCGTCCAGGCGTACACGGCGCGCACCGGGAGGCCGCGCCGGCCGGCGACCTCGAAGGCGTGGCCGAGCACCTCCTCGGCGCCGTCGTACGGGTCGACGCCCACCACCACCTCGCGCTCGGCGGCGGCCCGCTCGGCGTCGGACCTCTCGCCCCGGCGGACCAGGACCACCGGGCAGGCGGCCCGGGCGAGCACCCGGTGGCTCACCGAGCCGACCAGGAACCCGGTCACCACGCCCAGCCCGCGCGAGCCCAGCACCAGCAGCTCGGCCGGCGCCGCCTCCGCCTCGTCGAGCAGCGACCGCACGGCGTCGTGCGGCACCTGTACGGCCGACACCGCCAGCCCGGGGCGGCCCTCCCGGGCGCGGAGCTCGGCGTCGCGCAGCACCGCGACCGCCTGCTGCCGCGCCAGGTCCACCGCCGCGAGCACCGACAGCGGGGTGACCTGGCTCGGCCACGCGTGCACCATCCGCAGCGGCGCCCCGCGCCGCACCGCCTCGTCGGCGGCCCAGTCCAGCGCCGCGAGACTCTCCGGCGAACCATCCACACCGACCACGACGGACTCGGACATCCCAGCCTCCACCAGCTCGCACCAAGCGACCGGCCGGGACGACCTCCCGGCCACACCCCCACCCTCCCCTCCGCTACCTCCGTACCCCAGGGCCCAAGGTCCCCGCCACTCGGCCGACGGTCCCGCCCTCGAAGGGGTCGGCGAGGCTGGTCAGGATGGCGCCGGGCCAGTCGGTCGGGCCGAAGACGCCGGCCGGGAGGGCCAGCACACCGTACTCGTGCCGGAGCGTCTCCGCCGGGATCTCCACCGGGAAGAAGTAGTTGCCGGGAGAGGTCCGGCTCGCCCCGGGGATCGCGTCGAGCACCTCGGGCGGCAGACGGTCGAACAGCCGCCGGGCCCGGGCGTCCAGTTCGTCGGCGACCTGCCGGGGCAGGTCGCCGTGCTCGGTCAGCAGGTGATCGGCGAGCCGCAGCTGAGCGGGCGTCGGCGGGTCGGCCCGGAAGGCCTCGGCCAGTTCGGCCTGCTCCGGGCCCAGCAGGACCACGCCAAAGGTGCGCGGCCACAGCCAGCCCTTGGTGACCGAGTGCAGCAGCACCGCGCGGCCGGTGTCCAGCAGTCGCCGGGTACCGGCGGCGAACGGCGCGCCCAGGTCGTAGACGCTGTCGATCAGCAGGTGGCGGCGCGGGGAGGCGTCCAGCCACGCGACCAGCTCGTCGCACTCGGCCTCGGACAGGTACCGGCCGAGCGGCTTGCTGGGGTTGGCGAGCAGCAGGTACTCGGGCCGGTCGTCGGCCGGTGAGCCCGCCGGCGGGCTCGGCAGGACCGGCGCCGGCAGCGTCGGGTAGGACCCGGGCGCGAGACCCGCGGCGCGGGCCAGCTCGAAGTACACCGGGTACACGTCGGCGGGCAGCCACAGCCGCGCCCGTACGGCCCGCAGCCGGTGGAACACCAGGCCGAGCCCGTGCCGGACCCCTCGGCTGATCATGGCGCGGCGGGACCACTCCTCCGGCAGCTCGAACCGCCGCAGCCAGGCCCGGGCGAGGTCGCACCGGTACACCGTGCCCGGGTCGGCCAGCGGCTCCGGCCGCAGCGCGGCGAGCGCCCGGTAGAGGTTGGTCTCCGCCGCGTCCAGCAGCGACGGGGTGGCGCGGAGCTGCCGCTGCCGGAGTTCCCGGAAGTCCTCGAACCTCATGCCGGCACACCTTCCGGGACGATCTCGCTGGCCCGGTCCTCCAGGGAGGCGTAGCAGCGTCCGTCGGCCAGGACGTTCCAGCTGCGGGCGATCCCGTGGGTGCGTTCCCAGAGCAGGCTGGGTTCGGTGTAGGCGGCGATCCGGATCGGCCGGCCGTCCCAGCTGCCCCGGTAGACCGGCGAGCCCCAGGGCAGACGGCTCGCCGGTTCGAAGCCGTGCTGCTCGGCGAAGCGGGTGACGACGGCCAGCGGGACCTGGTGCTCCCGGCTCCAGACGTTGGCGGCGCGGTCGAAGTAGAGCGACTCGGTGCTGGTGGAGACGTAGAGCTCCTTGAAGCAGACCTCCTCGACGCCCAGGGCCGCGGCCCACGAGAGGTAGCCGGCGACCCCGGCCGGATCGGCCACCCCACCGCGCTGGAGCACGCATATCAGCCGCAGCCGCAGCCCCGGCCAGCGGTCCCGCTCCGCGCGCCAGCTGTCGACCACCGCGCCCACCGGCGTGCGCAGCGACATCAGCCGCTCGTTGACGGCGTCGTCCTGGTGGTGCCGGGAGACCGCCAGCACGCTCAGGCCCGCCGCGCCCAGAGCGGCCAGTCGGCCCGCGCGGTCGGTGTGCTCACCCTTCGCCAGGGTGTGGGCGTTGGTGATCAGGACGACCTTCGGGAAGGCCGCCGCGCAGGCGGACACCAGTCGCAGCTGTTGGTCGAACGGGAGGAGGGTGGGTTCTCCGCCGCCGGTGATCACCGCGCGTTCGGCGCCCGCCGCCCGGGCGCGCTCCAGCCAGGGGCCGACCGTGTGCCACGGGACCGGTGCCGGCGCCTGGTCGCTGGAGATCGAGGCCGCGGAGAAGCAGAACGAGCACCGCGCCTGGCAGGCGGAGGCGACCGGCAGCAGGGAGATCGAGCGCGGCCGCAGGTCGGCGTAGCGCCGCTCGGCCGACTCGTGCAGGCGCAGGGAGGCGGCCATCGCGTCCTCGACGGTGGTCGGGCGCAGGGTGAACCCGTCGCCCGACCGGTCGAGTTCGTGGACGTCCGACAACCGGATGCGGGACTCGTGGAGCTCCATGCCGAGGCCGGTCGACGCGTTGGGCACCAGTTCGCCGGGGTCCACCGCGGTCTCCAGCACCAGCAACCGGTCCCCCGGGATGGCCAGCCGGTCCAGCAGGCGGCTCGCCTTGGCGATGCCGATGCCGAGTTCCGCCCGGGTCAGCAGGTGGAACCGGTCGGGGAAGGTGCTCTCCGGGATCCCCGCCTTGCCGTAGGCGAACGCGTACTTGTCGAAGCCCCTCGCGAAGTTCGACAGCACGATGACGTGGAAGCGCTGGTCGCTGCATCTCATCCCGTCATCATGCACGGCGGGTGGGGGCTCGAAGACCGGCGCTACGGGAGGGTGAGGATCCGGGGGCCGTCCTCGGTGATGGCGACGGTGTGTTCGAGGTGGGTGGCACGGGAGCCGTCGGCGGTGCGGAGGGTCCAGCCGTCGGGGTCGGTGGTGTGGTGGTCGGTGCCGCCGGCGATGAGCATGGGTTCGATGGCGAGGACGAGGCCCGGCTTCAGCGGGAAGCCGCGGCCGGGGCGGCCCTCGTTGGGGAGGTGCGGGTCCTCGTGCATGCGGCGGCCGATGCCGTGGCCGCCGAAGCCCTCGGGGAGGCCGCAGCGGGCGCGGCGGGCGACGGTGCCGATGGCGTGCGCGATGTCGCCGGTGCGGTTGCCGACCACGGCCGCCGCGATGCCCGCTTCGAGGGCCTGCCGGGTGGTGGCGATCAGCTCGGTGTCCTCGGGCCGGGCGGTGCCGACGGTGAAGGTGACGGCCGCGTCGCCGGCCCAGCCGTCCAGGACGGCGCCGAAGTCGATGCTCACCAGGTCGCCGTCGCGCAGCCGGTAGCGGGTCGGGATGCCGTGCACCACGGCGTCGTTGACGGAGGCGCAGATCACGGCGGGGAAGGGCACCGGGGCGAAGGCCGGCCGGTAGCCGAGGAACGGCGAGCTCGCCCCGGCCCCGCGCAGCACCTCCCGGGCGACTTCGTCCAATTCCAGCAGGCTCACCCCGACGCCGGCGGCCCGTTCCATCTCCGCCAGCGCCGTGCCGACCACGCGTCCGGCCTCCCGCATCGCCGCCAGTGCCGCATCCGACTTGAGCTCCACCATGTGACCCCTCCGAGCCTTGCTCCAATTCTTATACCGGTATTTCTATCACGGTCGGGAGTGGGTAACGGACAGGAGGGGGCGCCTGCGGGGACGGGCGGCGGGCGCGAGGAGGGGCAGGCCGGCGCAGAGAACAGCCGACGCGGGCGGGCGCGGCGTGGGGCCCGAGGCGGGGGCGAGGGGCGGACGGCAGCGGGCGAGGCGGCGCGGAGCGGGCAGCCGCCCGGGGTGGGATCCGCAGAGGTGGCGGAGCAAGGCACCGGGCTGGCCTACGATCGGGGGCATGGTGAGGACTCCACTGACCCCCCTGGAACGCGAGCGCGGCGAGCGCTTCGGTGCGCTGCTGCGCGAGGCCCGGGGCGAACGCAGCATGGTCGAGGTGGCGGCGGCGGCCGGGGTGTCCGCCGAGACGCTGCGCAAGATCGAGACCGGCCGCGCCCCCACGCCCGCCTTCTTCACCGTCGCCGCCCTCGCCTACGCCCTCGGACTCTCGCTGGACGAGCTCGCCACCGCGTGCGCTCCCCCCGCCGAGGACGCCGAGGCGCTCTCCGCCTGAGAGAGCGCCCCGGCGGCGATCGGCCGATCGGCGGCGGTCAGGGGCGGCTCAGGCGGTGATGCCGCCGTCGAGGACGAGGTCGGCGCCGACGGTGAAGGCGGACTCGGCCGAGGCGAGGTGCAGGACGGCGGCCGCGACCTCCTCGACCGCGCCCACGCGGCCCACCGGGACGTCGCCCTTCATCCGGTCCGCCTTGTCGGCCGCGCTCTCGCCGGGGCGGGAGGACATCGTGGTGTCGATCGGGCCCGGGCTGACCATGTTGATCCGCACGCCGTCGGCGATGTGGTCGCGGGCGGCGCTGCGGGTGAGGGTGTCGACGGCGGCCTTGGAGACGGCGTAGGCGCCGAGGCCCTCCATCCGCATGTGGGTGCCCAGGGTGGAGGCGATGTTGACGATGGCACCGCCGCCGTTGGCCCGCTGATGGGCGATCTGGTGCTTCATGGCGAGCCAGGTGCCGGTGAGGTTGATGTCGAGCACCCGCCGCCACTCCTCCTCCGGCACGTCCGCGACCGCGCCGACACCGCCGAGCACGCCGGCGTTGTTGACCGCGACGTCGAGGCCGCCGAGGTGCTCCACGGTCTCCCGGACCAGCCGGGCGGCGTCCGCCGCGTCGGCGACCGAGCCGACCAGGGCGACGGCGGTGCCGCCCTCCTGCTCGACGAGGGCGACGGTCTCGTCGAGCGCGCCCGCCGTCCGGCCGGCGACCGCCACCCGGGCACCCTCGCGGGCGAAGGCGAGTGCGACGGCGCGGCCGATGCCGCTGCCCGCGCCGGTGACCAGGACGGACTTGCCGGCGAAACGGGTGGTGCTGCGGGTCATGCGGGGCTCCTCGATCGCGGGTCTAAATTGACCATTCGGTTCAGTATCGGGACAGAGAAATTCAGTATCGGGACAGAAAAAGCCGAGGGAGGAACCCCCTCGGGGTCGGATCAGTCGAGCAGGGCGAGCGCCTGGTCGGCGGCGTCGCGCAGGCGGGCCGGGCCGCCGCCGGCCTTGCCGATCACCCGCATGCCCTGGAACAGCACCAGCAGCATCCGGGCCAGCGCCCGCGGGTCGCGCCCCTCGGACAGCTCGCCCTGGGCCTGGGCCCGGACCAGCGCACTCGCCAGCACCGTCTCCAGGTGCAGCAGACTGGCCTCCACCCGGCGGGCCGCGCCCTGGTCGTGCGGGGCCAGTTCGACCGCGGTGTTGGTGACGAAGCAGCCGCGCGGCGAACCGCTCTCGCAGTCCGCGGCGGACTCGCCGGCGAACCGGCAGACCAGTGCGCGGACGGCCGGCAGCACCGGCCCGGGCTGCGACAGCTCGGCCAGCAGCGCCGGATCCTGCTGCGCGCCGTACCGCTCCAGCGCGCGCAGGTAGAGTTCCCGCTTGCTGCCGAAGGTGGCGTAGATACTGGCGCGGGCGATCCCGAGGTGCTCGACCAGGTCCGCCATCGAGGTGGCCTCGTAGCCGCGGCACCAGAACAGCTCAAGAGCCGACTGGAGCGCCGCGTCGGGATCGAATTCCTTGGTCCGCGCCATGCCTGAACCGTATGCCTTTCCGGATCGATCGGTCAAGAAAGAAAGCGAGGGGCCGATCCCCGCACGGTGGAGCGGGGACCGGCCCGAGCATGACGGCCCGAGCGTGACGGGACGCGCCGTCAGACCACCGTGGGCAGCGGCGGTTCGACCGCGAGCGGGGCGGAGCTGCGGGCCCGGTGCTGGTCGGCCCAGGCGGTCAGGGCGACCGTACAGGCGTGGTCGAGGTGGCGCAGCCCGGACCAGTCCAGTTCGACCGGCCGGTCCGCCGGGAGGCGTTCGAGGGTGTCGAGCAGCCGGGGCAGCCGCAGGAAGGTGGCGTTGCCGCTCAGCCGCACCCGCAGCGGCGGTTCCTCACCGAGGCCGGCACCGTCGGCGACCGGCCGCTCCTCCACCCCGATCTGCAGGTGGGAGGTCTGCCAGGCGGACTTGACCACGGCCAGGCCGACGCCGATCAGCACCCCCTGGAACAGGTCGGTGGTGATGATCGAGCCGGCGGTCACGGCGAGCACCACCGCCTCGCCCCGGTGGTCGCGGCAGAGCGCGACGATCCGCCGGACCGGGACGAGCTTGGCGCCCGCGTGGACCAGGACGGCGGCCAGCGCGGTGAGCGGGATGAGGCCGAGCGCGCCCGGCAGGAGTGCCGTGAACAGCAGCAGCCAGCAGCCGTGCAGCACGCGCGAGGCCTTGCTGCGGGCGCCGGCCTGGACGTTGGCGGCGCTGCGGACGATCACGGCGGTCATCGGGAGCGCCCCGAGCAGGCCGCAGAGGGTGTTGCCGACGCCCTGGGCGGTGAGTTCGCGGTCGTAGTCGGTGCGCGGGCCGTGGTGCATCCGGTCGACGGCGGCGGCGCTGAACAGGGTCTCGGCGGAGGCGATCAGGGTGAAGGCGAGGACGGTGCCGAGGCCGGCCGTGGTGGCGAGGGCGCCGAGCGCGTCCAGGTCGGGCAGTTGGACGACGCCCAGCAGGCCGGACACCCGGACCCGGGCCACCGGCAGGTCGGCGGCGGCGGTGACGGCGGCGGCCAGGCCGACGGCGCCCAGCGGGGCGGGCACCGAGCGGGCGAGCCGGGGCGGCAGGTACTTCCAGGCGACCAGCACCAGCAGGGTGGCCACCCCGAGCGCGACCGCGCTGGGGTTGGCGGCACCGGTGACCGCGTCGTGGAGCAGCCGGGGCAGTCCGGCGATCTTCTCCGGTCCGGTCCCGGGGGCCCGGCGGTCGGCGAGCGCGTACAGCTGGCCGAAGAGCAGGACGAGGCCGATGCCGGCCAGCATGCCGTGCACCACCGAGGCCGACATGGCGCGGAACCAGCGGCCCAACCGGAGTGCGCCCATGGCGAGTTGGAGCAGTCCGGTGATCAGCACCAGGACGCCGAGGGCGCCCGCGCCGTACTCCTGGACGGCCTCGTAGACGAGCACGGTCAGGCCGGCGGCCGGACCGCTCACCTGGAGGCTGCTGCCGGGCAGGGCGCCGACCACCAGGCCGCCGACGATGCCGGTGACCAGGCCGATCTCGGCGGGGACGCCGGAGGCGACGGCGATGCCGACGCAGAGCGGGAGGGCGACCAGGAACACCACCAGCGAGGCGGGCAGGTCGTAGCGCCAGGGGACGGCGCGCAGGGCGGCCGCCGGGCTGCGGTGGCGCAGGACGCGGCGGGGGCGGGCGCGGCGGTGGTGGCGGCCGGTGTGGGGGCGGCGAGTGCCGGTGCCGCGGACGCGGTGAGGAGGGTCATGGCCAGTGCCGC
>NZ_JBFBDO010000152.1:0-13980 GCF_040683335.1 Kitasatospora sp. NPDC093806 | reverse complement strand
GCCCGCGTCGCTGCCCCCGGGCGGGCGGGAGCGGCGTTCGGGGGGGGGCGGGCGGCGTCAGCTCTCGCCGTCCGTGGACCGCTCGCCCGTGGACCGCCCGTCCGTGGACCGCCCGATCGCGCGGCCGCGGCGCGGCGCGGGCAGGTCGTACGCCGCCGGCGCGACGCCGGCGAGGTGCTTGGCGGGCTCGCCGTTGTGCTCCAGGTGGTCGCGGGCGGCGATGTCCGGGTGGTGCAGGTCGAAGGCCGGGGATTCGGAGCGGATCCGGGGCAGGCTGACGAAGTTGTGGCGCGGCGGCGGGCAGGAGGTGGCCCACTCCAGGGAGCGGCCCCAGCCCCACGGGTCGTCGACGGTCACCCGCTCGCCGTACTTGGCGGTCTTCCAGACGTTGTAGAGGAACGGCAGCAGCGACAGGCCGAGCAGGAAGGAGCCGATGGTGGAGACCGTGTTGAGGGTGGTGAACCCGTCCGAGGCCAGGTAGTCGGCGTAGCGGCGCGGCATGCCCTGGGCGCCCAGCCAGTGCTGGACCAGGAAGGTGGCGTGGAAGCCGATGGTGAGCGTCCAGAAGCAGATCCGGCCGAGCCGCTCGTCCAGCATCTTTCCCGTCATCTTGGGCCACCAGAAGTGGAAGCCGGCCATCATCGCGTACACCACCGTTCCGAACAGGGTGTAGTGGAAGTGCGCGACGACGAAGTAGGAGTCGGAGACGTGGAAGTCGATCGGCGGGGCCGCGAGCAGCACGCCGGTCAGGCCGCCGAAGAGGAAGGTGACCAGGAAGCCGACGGTCCAGAGCATCGGCGTCTCGAAGCTCAGTGACCCCTTCCACATGGTGCCGACCCAGTTGAAGAACTTCACCCCCGTCGGCACCGCGATCAGGAAGGTCATGAACGAGAAGAAGGGCAGCAGCACTTGTCCGGTGACGTACATGTGGTGCGCCCACACCGTCACCGAGAGCCCCGCGATCGCGATGGTGGCCGCGATCAGGCCGGAGTAGCCGAACATCGGCTTCCGGCTGAAGACCGGGATGATCTCCGAGACGATGCCGAAGAACGGCAGGGCGAGGATGTACACCTCGGGATGGCCGAAGAACCAGAACAGGTGCTGCCAGAGCATGGCCCCGCCGCTGGACGGGTCGAAGACGTGCGAGCCGAACTTGCGGTCGCACTCCAGGGCGAGCAGCGCGGCCGCCAGCACCGGGAAGACCAGCAGCACGAGGAGCGAGGTCAGCAGCACGTTCCAGCAGAAGATGGACATCCGGAACATGGTGAGGCCGGGGGCCCGCATGCAGATGATCGTGGTGATGAAGTTGACCGCGCCGAGGATGGAGCCGAAGCCGGAGAGCGCCACGCCCATGATCCACATGTCAGCGCCGACGCCGGGCGAGTGGACCGCGTCGGAGAGCGGCGCGTAGAGGAACCAGCCGAAGTCGGCGGCGCCCTGCGGGGTCGCGAAGCCGGCGGCGGCGATCAGCGAGCCGAACATGAACAGCCAGAAGGCGAGCATGTTCAGGCGGGGGAACGCGACGTCGGGGGCGCCGATCTGGAGCGGCATGATCCAGTTGGCGAAGCCGGTGAACAGCGGCATCGCGAACAGCAGCAGCATCACCGAACCATGCATGGTGAAGGCCTGGTTGAACTGCTCGTTGGAGAGGATCTGCGTCCCCGGGCGGGCCAGTTCGGCCCGCATGACCAGGGCGAGGATGCCGCCGATCAGGAAGAACGCGAACGAGGACACCAGGTACATGGTGCCGATCGTCTTGTGATCGGTGGTCGTCAACAGCCGGACCACGGCCGAGCCGGGCTGCTTGGCCCGCGCTCCTCCCGGTCGGGCGGCGGACGGGCGCGGGGCGGTGTCGCCCGGTGCCTCGATGGCGCTCAAGGACGCACTCCTTCGGAACTACTGCGGATGGGTGGCGATCCATGATCGGAATCCACCACCCGTACGCCCTAGGGCCGTTGGACCCAGCGACCCGGGGCCGGTGGGCCTCGGATCCCGGCCGCCGACCGGGACCACCGTCCGGGACCACCGGCACCCGGGAACGACAGGACGCCGGTGTGGCGGAGGAGTTCGAATCTCCCCTGCCACACCGGCGTCGACCGGCGTCCACCGGCGGCGGCACACGTCAGGACGCGGCGGCGGCCCCCGCGACGAGCCGGTAGCCGGTCACCAGATCGGGCTGGATGGCCACCGTGTGGTCCATCGCCGCGTTCACCCAAGGACTCAACAGTGGCCGGTACCTGGCCAGTTGCCCGGGCTCGGTGACCAGCCGGGCGAAACCGGTGACCACCACGCTCCAGCCGAGCCGGGTCACCGGGTCGATCGCGTCGGCCTCGTAGGCGACCACCACGCCGACATCGCCGGTGCCCTCGGCGGCCATGGTCAGGGCGGCGCCCTCGTGCGTCCGGATCACGATGGTGTCGTCGACCAGGAGGTGGTTGACCGGGCGGATGGCCGGCAGGGCGTGCGCCGTGAACACGATCCGGCCGAACGGCACGCCGCCCAACAGGCGGAGCGCCTCGGCCCGTTCGAGCGGCACCAGGTCGCGCGGCGGGGCGTCGGCCGGCGGCCGGGCGTGGGCGGCCGGTCTCGGCGGACCGCCGGCGCGGTTGCGCAGCGTACGCAGTCTGCGGCGGACGGACTCGTCGCTCACGAGGCGGCCGCGATCAGCCCGAGCGCGCCGTCGAAGCGCCGGTAGAGCACCCGCCCTCGTCCCGAACCGGGCTGGGCGAAGAAGAGGTAGGGCAGTTCGGCGGCGGCCAGCCGAGCCACCGCTTGGTTCTCGGTCAACTCCGGTGCCCCGCACGGACTCAGGGTCAGCGGGACGGCCGGGCGGCTGGGTGGCGCGGCGGCCACCGTACGGGCCAGCCGGTAGCCGGTCGGGCCCACCCGGTAGACCACGGCGTCGGTCTCGGTGGCCGGGTCGGTGAACAGGTGGATGTCGAAGTCCATCGCGTCCATGGTGCGGGCGGCGGCGTCCGGCGAACACCACACCAGGTGGGCCGGTTTGCGGCGGACGATCCGCTGCGCACCGGCGGCGTACGGGAGTTCGGCGCGCACCGGGAGCACCGGTAGCACCGGTAGCACCGGTACGGCGGGGGCGCCGGTGATCCCGACGGCGGCGGGTTCCATGGTCAGCCCCCGGGCGCGCAGGCGGCGCGGCCAGGGCCTCGGCGCCCAGGCGGAGTTGACAGCGGCGACTCGGCTGCGCAGGCCCTCGGCCAGCCGGTCCAGCGCCTCGCCGAGATCGGCGGCGGCCTCCTGGACCCGGATCCGCCGACCGTCCACCTCGGCGTTGACCTGCGCCAACACGCCACCGGCGACGGCCGGTCCGGGCCCGCCCGCCGCTCCGCCCACCGGTCCGCCCGGCGCGCCGATCGTCCCGACCCGGACCCGCAACGACTCCACCAGGGCGTCCGCCCCGCTCACCGCGGCTGCGATCCGGGCTCTGGCGTCCGCCGCGAAGCCCCGTGAGATCCCCTCGCACACCCGCACCGTGACCAACTCGCCCATCCTCAGGCCTCTTCCCGATCCGCCACGCTGTCGTCCTGCCGCGCCGACCCGCCCCGGCGGGCCCCACGGACCGGCACGGCGATCACGATCCCTCGCCCGCGCGGCACCCACAAGGGCCGAACGGCCCCATCGGCCCGCGCCCACCGGCCCCCTGGACGTTGCCCGCAGGCACCGCCCCGTACACCCGACGCACCCCGGACACCCCGACCGCAGGACCGCCGCCGGCCCGTGCCATGATCGGGCCATGTCGGCCCCTGAAGATCAGTCCGCGTACTGGAACTCCACCGGAACCACCAAGACCTTCGGCCACCCGCTCCACCCCGAATGGACCGACCGCATCGACCGCGGCGCCCGCCTGCTCGACTACGGCTGCGGCTACGGACGGCTGGTCGGCGAGCTCACCGCGCTGGGCTTCGTGGACGTCGAGGGCGTGGACGTCGCCCCGGAGCTGATCGCCCGAGCCCGCGCCGAACAGCCCCACAGCCGGTTCGCGGTCCTGCCCGACCCACCCCGGCTGCCCCGGCTGGACGGCCGCTACGACGCCGCCTTCCTGTTCGCCGTGCTCACCTGCGTCCCCGGCGACGAGGCCCAGCGCGCGCTGGTCGCCGAGCTCCACCGGGTGCTGCGCCCGGGCGGCCTGCTCCAGGTCAGCGACTACTGCCTCCAACCGGACGAGCGCAACCGCGAGCGGTACCGGCGGTTCGAGGAGCGGTACGGCCGGCTCGGCGTCTTCGAGACCGGCGACGGCGCGGTCTGCCGCCACCACACCCGCGCCTGGCTGGAGGAGCTGTTCGCCGGCTTCGAGCTGCGGGACGAGCGGGACCTCCCGGTGCTGACCATGAACGGCCGCCCGGCGGTCGCGACCCAGCTCCTGCTCGCCCGCCGGTAGGGCGGACGGCGGGTACGGAGGTGACGGCGGGTACGGAGGTGACGGTGGGCACGGAGGTGGGGCCGGGGGTGGGGCCGGAAGAGGATCATGCGGGCCGTCCGACCGAAAGATGGGGGCCCGTCCCCCATGCCCCGGCACCCGCCGTGACGACAGGATCAGCAGCGAGGGCCGCGCCTTCGACGGCAGCGCGACTCTCTCCCGGCATCGGAGGTGCGGTGGTGGCAGAGGTGAACGCCGTGCGCAGCACGCGCCCCGACGGGGGCGCCGGACCGGTTCAGGGCCCGGTCGCACCGGCGGTCTCCTCGGCCACACCGTTCCCGCACACTCCGATGCCCGGCGACTTCCCGGCACCACCCGCAGTACCGGCAAGACCCGCACCACCGGCAGCACCCGCAGGATCCGTACCACCGGCTCCACCTGCACCACAGCCACACCACCCGCGGCAGCACACCGCCGCACCGACTCCCCGTTCCCACCCCGGTCGCCTCCGGTCCCCCCGTGCCGGTGGGCCACCGTGGTGGGAACGGGGTCTGACCCCGGGTCGGCCGGTCCCCGCCGCCCGCCCGGACTGGGCCGCGTTCACCGAGGCCGCCGTCGCCGCCGCGCCGGTCCGCCCGGTCGTGCCGCGCGCCGCCTACCCGGGCCTGAGCGGCTTCGCCCTCGTCCTGCAGCCGTTCGCCGAGCGCGCGCAGGTCCGCCTGCTGACCGCGCTGTCCCCCGCCGTGCGCGCCGCCGAGCAGCTCGGCCGGATCGACCTGCCCGCGCTGCGCGCCGAGTTCACCGCCCGGCTCACCGAGCGGCTGGCCCGGATCGCCGCCCGCACCCTCGTCCTGGAGCTCAACGTGGCCCGGACGGCCGGGCGGCTGGCCGGCGGCAGCCCGCAGGAACGATTCCGCTCCTTCCTCGCCCTGACCGCCCGCCGCGAGGGCCTGGCCGCGCTGCTGCGCGAGTACCCCGTACTGGCCCGGCTGCTGGCCCGCGCCTGTCTGGACTCCGCCGACGCCTTCGCCGAACTGCTGGACCGGTTCGCCGCCGACCGGCCGCTGCTGGTCTCCGGCCTGCTGCGCGGCCGCGACCCGGGCAGCCTGGTCACCGTCGGCGCCGACGCGGGCGACCGCCACCGGCGCGGCCGGGCCGTCGCCGTACTGCACTTCGCCGACGGCACCGCCGTCGTCCACCGCCCCCGGCCGCCCGCCGCGCACCGGCACTTCAACGCGCTGCTCGGCTGGTACGGCGCCCAGCCCGGGGTGCCCCGGCTGCGCGCGCTCGGCCTGGTCGACCGGGGCGGGTACGGCTGGACCGAGTACGCCGAGGCCCGCCCCTGCCTGACCGGCTACGACGTCGACCGGTTCTACCGGCGGCAGGGCGCGCTGCTCGCCCTGCTGCACGTCCTGGACGGCACCGACCTGCACTTCGAGAACCTGGTCGCCTGCGGGGACCAGCCGGTGCTGGTGGACGTCGAGACGCTGTTCCACCCGCCGGCCGGCCCCGCTCCCGACCCGGCGGAAGACCCGGCCGAGGACCCGGCGGCCCGGGCGCTGGCGGAGTCCGTCCACCGGGTCGGCCTGCTGCCGCAGCTGTTGATCGGCGACGACGGCGCGGTGGACGTCTCCGGGATCGGCGGCGGCGCGGGCGGCGGGACCGGCGGCTCGGGCCGGTGGCTCTCCCCCGTCGACGGCGTCGACTGGGCCGGCGCGGGCACCGACGAGATGCGCCTGGTGCGCCGCCCCCGCCCGTTCGCCGAGCCGCGCAACCGGCCCCGGCTGGGCGGCGCCCCGGTCGACCCGGCCGAGCACACCGAGGCCCTGGTCGCCGGCTTCCGCGCCGGGTACGCCGCGCTCGCCGCCGGGCGCGCCGACCTCACCGGCCCGCGCGGCCTGCTGCGGACCTTCGTCGACGACGAGGTGCGGGTGGTGCCCCGGGCCACCCGGGTCTACGCCCGGCTGCTCGACGAGTCCACCCACCCGGACGTGCTGCGCGACGCCGCCGCCCGGCAGGCCGTCCTCGCCCTGCTGCGCACCGACGCGGTCGACGACCCGGGCCGCCCGGGCCTGGCCGACCACGAGATCGCCGACCTGTGGACCGGCGACGTCCCGCTGTTCACCGCCCGTCCCGGCGCCCGCGACCTGTGGACCTCCGACGGCCACCGGCTGCCCGGCGAACTCGCCGAGTCCGGGCTGGCCCGGGTCGAGGCCAAGCTCGCCGGGCTCGGCGGGGTCGACCGCAAGGACCAGGAGTGGATCGTCCGCGCGGCGATGGCCGGCGCCGCGGGCACCCCCGCCCACCGGCCGGGCCGTCCGGGGCCGGAGAACGTCTGGGCCACCGCCCCCGAGCCCGAGCAGCTGCTCGCCGCCGCCCGGGGCGTCGGTGACCAGCTCGTCGCCGCCGCCTACCAGGGGCGGTCGCGCACCAACTGGCTCGGGCTGGAACTGCTCGCCGACCGCTACTGGCGGGTCCGGCCGCTCGGCGCCGACCTGGCCGGCGGCTACACCGGCACCGCGCTGTTCCTCGCCCAGCTCGCCGCGCTCACCGGCACCGACCGCTACGCCGAGGTGGCCCGGCGGGCCCTCGCGCCCGTCCCCGGGTTGCTCGACGCGCTCGCCGCGCACCCCGACCACCCGGCCGCCGTCGGCTCCGGCGGCTTCGCCGGGCTCGGCGGGATCGCCTACGCGCTCGCCGAGCTGGGCCGCGTCCTGGACGACCCGCTGATCCGGCAGTGGACCGGCCCGGCAGTGACGCTCACCGCGGCGGCCGCCGAGCGCGAGTCCGACCCGGGGGTGCACAGCGGCACCGCCGGAGGCCTCGCCGCGCTGCTCGCGGTGCACGCCTCAGCCCTGCACTCCTCAGCCCTGCACTCCTCAGCCCCGCAGGCCGGGGCCGACTCGCCGACCGCCACCGACGCGCTGGCCGCCGCCGCCCGCTGCGCCGAACGGCTCGCCGCCCACCCCGCCCCCGCCACCACCGGCTTCGCCCACGGCTCGGCCGGCGTCGGCTGGGCGCTGCTGCGCTACGCCGAGGCGACCGGCGAGCCGGCCGACGGCCCGCACCACCGGGCCGGTCTGGCCGCCCTGCACACCGCCACCGCCACCCGTTCCCGCGAGGGCTCCTGGTGCCGGGGCCGCCCGGGCATCGCGCTCGCCGTGGTCGACAGCCCGCTCGCACTCGCCGACCGCCGGCTCGCCGACTGGGCCCAGCGCGCCGTCCGCAACACCGCGCGCGCCGCACCGCTCGGCGACCACAGCCTCTGCCACGGCGAGCCCGGCGTGCTGGAGCTGCTCGGCCGGCACGGGCCCGCCGCCGGCCGCACCCCGTGGGTCCGGCGGGCCGGTGCGCTGCTGGCCGCCGTCGACCAGGACGGCCCGCGCTGCGGCACCCCCGACCACGTCCCGCACCCGGGCCTGCTCACCGGTCTGGCCGGGATCGGCCACGGCCTGCTCCGCCTCGGCTTCCCCGACCGGGTGCCGCCGGCGCTGCTGCTCCGCGCCCCCGCCCCGGGCCCGCCGCGCGCGCCGGCCGCCCGGTCCGTCGACCGCACCCCGGTCGCCGCCCGCTGACCCCCGGCACACCTCCGCACCGGCGCGCCGTTTCCGACGGGCGCACCCCCGATGCCCCACCCGCCCCCACGCACACCCGCCGCCGCCCTCGCCCCCACGCGGACGGCCGGCCCGCACCAGGGTCCCGTAGACCCCGACCGAACCGGTGCCACCCCGTACGGCCTCCGTACGGCATCCTGTCCAGCACACCGTCCATCCCGACCACGAACGGAGCACCACAGATGAACGAGCACGACGACCGACTCGGTCTGCCACAGTCGGCCCCCCGCCCCGGCGACACCGCCGACCACCCCGCCGGCGAGATCCGCCTGCGCACCGGGGGCAACCTGGGCCTGCGGTCCCAGCTGCTGGCCGGCACCGGCGCCGCCTTCCCGCCGATCGTCGAGTTCCCGACGATGACCACCCCGTTCTAGTCCAGCGCCCGCCGGCCCGGTCCGTACCGGCCCGGCCCGTTCCGACGCACCATCACCCGCGGCCCTGACCGGCCGATCCGTCCGCCGCCGAGGACCGGGCAGCCCCTCGGCGGCGGACCGAACGGGCAGTTCCGCCCGGTACCGGGCGGGCACCATCGCCTCCGGCTAGCATCGGCATCGACCCCGCACCGCACCCACGCCGCGCCCACACCGCCCCGCCCCTCCCCGCCCCGAAACGGCCGAGGATACGTCACCCCCGCGACCCGTAGCCGGAAGTACACTCCTCCGGATGTGATCGTACGGTAACCATCCCATGGTGACACGGTGTCTGATTCGTGGCCGATTCACCACCCTTCAGAACACCTGCGCGGTCAAGTAGCCTGCGGCCATGCGCACCACGTCGTCGATCACCATCGGCCGCGCCGCCGAGCTCGGGAGGCTCGGGGGCGCGCTGACCGCCGCCCGCCAGCGGGCCGGCGGGGCGGTCTTCCTGCTCGGCGAGGCCGGCATCGGGAAGTCCCGGCTGGCCGGCGAGTGCGCCTACCAGGCCTACGGGCTGGGCCTGCCGGTGCTGCGCGGACGGGGCAGTTCGACCGGCACGGTGACGCCGTTCCGCCCGCTGATCGAAGCGCTCTCCTCCCGGTTCCGCGCCGCCGGACCGCCCACCGACCCCGAACTCACCCCCTACCGGCCCGCGCTCGCCCGGCTGGTGCCCGAGTGGCGCGACGCCGTTGCCGCGGCCGGGGCGGGCGGCTACCCGGAGACGGTGGTCGAGCTCGCCGAGGCGCTGCTGCGGCTGCTCGCCGTGCTCGGCCGCGAGCAGGGCTGCGTCCTGCTGCTGGAGGACCTGCACGACACCGACGCGGAGACCGTCGCCGTCCTGGAGTACCTGGTCGACAACCTGGCGGGCCTGCCGGTGCTGCTGCTCGCCACCCTGCGCGCCGAGCCCGGACCGGCCCTCGACCTGGTGCGGGCCGCCGAGCGGCGCCGCGCCGCCACCGTCAGCGAACTGCGCCCGCTGCCGCCCGCCGAGGTCACCGCGCTGGCGGCCGCGATCCTGGAGAGCGACCCCGCCGACGTACCGGCCGCCGTCGTCGAGCACCTCGCCGAACGCGGCGACGGCTGCCCGTACCTGATCGAGGAACTGCTCGCCGACCTGCTCGGCTCCGGTTCGCTGCACCGCGCCGAGGACGGCCGCTGGGCGCTGCCGGGCGGCCCGCGCCCGGGCGTGCCCAGCACCATCGTCCGCAGCTGGGGCCGCCGGATCGACCAACTGGACGGCCAGGCCCGCGAGTTGCTGCTGACTGCGGCCACCCTGGGCAGCCGGTTCTCGGTCACCACCCTGCAGCTGATCACCGGCCACGACGACCGGACGCTTTTCAGCCATCTGCGCTCGGCCTCCGAGGCCAACCTGATCGTGCCGGACGGCGCCGCCCCGGACCGCTACGCCTTCCGGCACGCGCTGACCGCCGACGCGGTGACGGCTGCCCTGGCGCCCGCCGAGCGCGCCGCGCTGTCCCGCCGCTCGGCCCGCGCGATCCTTCGCTCCGACCCCGAACTCGCCGACGAACGCCGCCAGTTGGTCGCCTCCCTGCTGCTGGCCGGCGGGGACCGGGCAGCGGCCGCGGTGCACTTCGCGGAGGCCGGGCGGCAGGTCCTGGAGGCCGGGGCGGCCGGTTCGGCGGTGGTACTGCTGGAGCGCGCGCACGAGCTGGCCGGGGACGCCGAACGGGTCGGCGTCACCGAGCGGTTGCTGCCCGCGCTGGCCGAATCCGGCCAGCTGGACCGGGCGTTCGACCTGGTCCGCACCTTGCCGACGCTCCCGCCGCTGCCCGCCGCGTCACCGACCGCCCCCACCGACCGGGGGCCGTCCCCCGACCCGGCGGCCGTCGAGCGCCGGATCGACCTGCACACCCGGCTCGCCTGGGCGGCGGTGATGGCCGAACGCGGCCCGGACGCCGTCGCCCAGATCGCCGCCGTCCGCGCCCTCACCGCCGGCCGGCCGCGCCCCGAGCAGGACGCCGCGCTGGCCGTCGTCGAGGGCCACCTCGCACTGCTGCCCGCCCGGCCCGCCCCGGACGGCACCGCGGACAGCCCCGACACCGCCGCCCGCCTCGCCGAGGCCGAACGGCGCGCCCGTCACGCCGCCGAGGTGGCCGAACGCTCCGGCCTCCCCGTCGTCGCCTGCCAGGCCTGGCAGCTGCTCGCCCTGCTCGCCCGCGAACGCGGCTTCGACGCCGCCGACGCCTGCCTCGAACGGATGCTGTCCGTCGCCGAGGCCCACGCCCTCCCCGTCTGGCGGGTCGAGGCCCTGCTCCGGCTCGGCGCCAACGCCTTCATGCGCACCGGCGACGGCGCCCTCCTCGAACGCGCCCGGGAGGCCGCCGCCGGCCTCGGCGCGATCGTCCTCACCCAGACCCTCGACGGACTGCTCGCGATGAACGCGGTCATGCGCGGCGAGTGGCACACCGCCCGCGAGATCGTCGACCGCTGCCTGGACGCCACCGCCCGCCTGCACAACCTCGCCGCCCACCGCTACCTGCTGCTCACCTCCGCCACCCTCGCCGCCCACCTCGGCCGCGCCCGCGAGACCGAGCGCGAACTCGCCCGGTTCCGGCAGGCCGGCGGCGAGGAGTCCTTCCTGATGCCGCTGCGCCACGGCCTCTGCCGGGCGATCGGCGCGCTGCTCGCCGAGGACCGGGCCGCGGCGCACGCCGAACTCGCCGCCGGAATCGCCTGGGAGGAGGCGCACCCCAGCGTCTTCTACCTGGCCGGCCGACACGGCCTGCACCCGCTGCTGGAGGTCGTCGACGGCCGGTGGGGCCGCGCCGAACTCGACCGGGCCCGCACCGCGCCCGCCGCCGAACTCGCCTGGAACCGCCAGTTCCTGCGGTTCGCCGAGGCGGTGCTGCTCGGCCGCGAGGGCCACCCGGCGGAGGCCGCCCGCACCCTCGCCGAGACCCGCCCCACCGCGGCGGCCTTCCCGCTCGCCCACCACCTCGCCCTGCGGCTCACCGCCGAGGCCGCGCTGGCCGACGGCTGGGGCGAACCGGTGACCTGGCTGCGCGCCGCCGAGGAGTACTTCCACCAACTGGAGGTCCAGCCGGTCGCCGCCGCCTGCCGCACCCTGCTGCGCCGGGCCGGCGCGAGCGTCGCCCAGCACCGCGGCGGCCGCGACGCCGTCCCGGCCGACCTGCGCACCTGCGGGGTGACGGTCCGCGAGTACGAGGTCCTCGTCCTGCTCGCCGACCGCCCGGGCAACCAGGAACTGGCCCGCAAGCTGTCCATCTCCCCCCGCACGGTCGAGAAGCACCTGGCCAACCTCCTCGCCAAAACCGGCCGCCCCGACCGCGCCGCCCTCTGCACCCTCGCCACCGAACTCCGCCCGGAGACCTGACGGGCGGGCGGCCGCCGGCGCCTCGGCGCCAGGCGGCGACCGGGCGGCGGCCACCCCAAGCTCCCGTGACGGGCCCTCGCCCACCCAACCCACCCAGCCCGCCGTCACGGCCGACCGAGCGCCTCTCCCGCGTCCTCCCGCTCCCCGGCTACCGGCCCCGCGCCTCCCTCTGCCGCCGCCCCCGTCGGTTCCACCAGCCCCCAGGCCAGCAGCCACGCCAACCCGCACAACACCGCCAGCGGCGCGAGCGCGGTCCGCAGCCCG
Source organism: Kitasatospora sp. NPDC093806 (assembly GCF_040683335.1). Classification (NCBI taxonomy): domain Bacteria; kingdom Bacillati; phylum Actinomycetota; class Actinomycetes; order Kitasatosporales; family Streptomycetaceae; genus Kitasatospora; species Kitasatospora sp. NPDC093806. The sequence continues at coordinate 1,953 of NZ_JBFBDO010000152.1, read as the reverse complement.
ACGTGGTCGGCGAGCAGGCCGATGGCCGGGCCCGCCAGGCCGCCGACGCTGACCGCCAGGCCGAGGGTCACACCACTCGCGGTACCGACCCGGCTCGGCAGGTAGTCCTGGCCCAGCGTCACCTGGAGCGAGAACGGCACGTACAGCGCCAGCGAGACCAGCGCCGCGAAACCGTACAGCGCAGGCCCCGGCACCAGCAGCAGCCCCGCGACGGCCGGGACGGCGGCCGCGTACGAGAGCCGGACCGTCCGCACCCGGCCCCAGCGCGCCGCGAGCCGACCGCCGAGCACCGTGCCGACGGCGCCGCCCGCGAACAGCGTGAACAGCGCCGCCGTCCCCGCCGCTCCGCCGGTTCCCAGCCGCTGCCCCGCGTACAGCGCGATGAACGAGGACAGCCCGACGAACACCACCGACCGGCAGCCGATCACCGCCGACAGCCGCAGGAAGCCGGGCCAGTCGTCCCGCCCACCGCCGCCCCGAGCAGCCGAGGCCGCCGCGCTCCGGGCGGCCAGCCCCCGGACCACCGGCGCCGTGCACACCGCCGCGGCCACCGCGGGCACCGCCAGCCAGGGCGTCGCGCCGAGCCCGCCGACCGCCAGCACCGGCCCCACCAGCAGCGGCGCGAGCGCGAAGCCGACGTTGCCGCCGAGCGAGAACCACCCCATCCGGGTGTGGCTGTTCCCGCTCGCCGCCCGCGCCAGCCGGGCCGACTCGGGGTGGTAGGCCGCGACCCCGACCCCGGACAGCGCGACCGCCGCGCACACCAGCGCGTACGGTCCGAACAGCCCGGCGAGCCCGACGCCCGCCCCCGCCGCGACGGTGGCGGCCGGGATCAGCCACGGCATCGCCCAGCGGTCGGTGAGCGCGCCGAACAGCGGCTGCACGATCGAGGAGAGCAGGGTCGCGGCCAGCACCACCCCGGCGGCGGACCGGTAGTCCAGGGCCCGTTCGGCGACGAGGAAGGGGACGAGCGCCGGTACGACGCCCTGGTAGAGGTCGACGGCGGCATGGCCGACGGCCAGCACGGCGATCGGGGCGGCGCCGCGCCGGTCCTGACGGGGTTTCGTAGTGGTCACGGCTCGATCCTCGGCGCCGGGCGCACTGGCCGACTTCCGATAACATGCCGATCAATGCCGATTACCCGCCAACCGACCCTGTCGCCACACCCCACCGTCACCCGCCACCTGGCCGCCGGGGCGACCGTCGACGAGCACCGGCACGAGGTGCACCAGATCGTCTACGCGGGCCGCGGCGTCCTCGCCGTGACCACCGACGCCGGTACCTGGGTGGCCCCGGCGACCCGGGCGCTCTGGATCCCCGCCGGGACCGACCACCGCCACCGCGCCTACGGGCAGACCGATCTGCACACCGTCGGCCTGCCGCTGGAGCACAACCCGCTCGGCCTCACCCGCCCCGCCGTCCTCGCGGTCGGCCCGCTGCTGCGCGAACTCCTCATCGCCTATAGCAGCCCCGGCACCGAGCACACCCCGGAGGGCCGGCGGCTGCTCGCCGTCCTGCTCGACCAACTGCGCCACGCCCCCGAGCAGCCGCTGCACCTGCCCGTCCCCCGGGACCCGCGGCTCGCCTCGATCGCCGTCCTCCTCGACGAGGACCCGGCCGACCGCCGCACCCTCGCCGAGCTCGGCCGGGTGTCCGGCGCCGGGGCCCGCACCCTCAGTCGGCTCTGCCACGAGGAGCTGGGCATGACCTTCCCCCAGTGGCGCACCCAGCTCCGCCTGCACCACGCCCTCCGCCTGCTCGCCGAGGACCTGCCGGTCACCACCGTCGCCCACCGCTGCGGCTGGTCCTCCGCCAGCGCCTTCATCGACGTCTTCCGCCGCACCTTCGGCCACACCCCCGCCGCTCACCACCGCCTTCCCTGAACCCGGACAGCGGTCTTGGCAGTCGCTGAACCGGGCCTGCGGAGTGGGAAGTCGGCCGGTCCGACTTCCC
>NZ_JBFBDO010000151.1:0-14192 GCF_040683335.1 Kitasatospora sp. NPDC093806 | reverse complement strand
GCTCGGTGGCCGTGGCGGCCGGCGTCGGCGTCGCGGCCGGCGTCGGCGCCGGAACCGTGCCCGGCAGGCTGTCGCCCACCGTCACGCCGGCGTCGCCGCCCGCGAAGACCAGGCCCTCGGGGTGCGCCTTCGGGGCGACCTTGCCGTCCGGCGTCTGGACCAGGGTGGTGTCGACCGGTACCCAGGCCTCGCCGACCTTCATCCGGATCGGGCCGGTGGACAGCTCCGAGGTCAGCGTCCCCTCGGGGTTCGCCCACAGGGTGGCCGTCTCGGTGCGGGCCTTGGTGACCTCGATCCGCTTGCCCTGCAGCCGGGCCGCCAGCAGCGCCGACGCCTCGTCAGGGGCCTCGGTGGACGAAGCGGCCGGGACGGCCGGGATCTGCGGCGCGGGCGTCTTGCCCGCCTGAGACGACGCCAGGGCGTCGGCGGCGACACCGGTCTGCACCAGCAGACCGAGTGTCAGCACGGTGGATATTCGGCGTATCCAGCGCATGGAAAAGGCCCCGCCGGTGGAACCGGGCGAGGCCAAAGACCGTCGTGACATCAGGACTCTCTCGAATGGTGCTACGTACTCAGATGACTCGTTCGAAGTCGAATGACAACCTCTCACCTGCGAAGGAGCACCAAGTGCCATCCGGGATGACGATCTAGTAACAGATCGCCGATGGAGTGTTATTAGATGACGATGTGTGAGTTTTTCAGGCCAAACAAAGCATTTGCTCCACTCGCCCCGTAATGCCGGGAATATCCACCATTGCGGCGTACACTGACCGCGACCGGGGGGTATTCCAGGAGGTTCCCCCATGCGTCAGCGGCACAGCTTCCACCTCGACCGCGCCGAGCACTCCGTCACGGTGAACGTCCGGTCCGGCTGGATCACCGAGACCGAGGTACTGGTGGACGGCAAGGAAGTGGCGTTCCACCGCGTCCACGGCCACGGCGTCTACCCGCTCACCCTCGCCGCCCAGCTCCCCGCCGACCTCCCCGACGAGCCGCCGCTGCCGCTCACCGTCCGCCTGGAACGCACCCCCGACCCCGGCCACCCGCTCGCCTGCAACCTCGACCTCGGCGGCGCCGTCCACCCGATGCCGGAGCGCACGGAGCACTGAGCCCGTCTTCGTGCTGTCAGTCCAGGCTCGCCGCGATCTCCTCCACCGCCGGGCGGGCCCGGACGGCGTCCTCCGGTACGAGGCCGATCCGGGTCCGGCGGTGCAGCACGTCCTCGACGTCCAGGGCGCCCTCGTGGGTGAGCGCGTACGCGATCTCGGCGCGGGTGACGTCGAGCCCCTCCGCGGCCGGCGCCCCGTACCCGGCGCCCAGCCGCTCCTCCCCCAGCGCCAGCACCTCGCGCGCCGCGCCGCCGTGGCGGGCGAGCAGCGAGGCCGGCACCTCACCCTCGGGGCCGGGGCGGCTGTCCCGGTGCTCCGGCGCGCCGACCAGCGGCAGGCGGGCGGTCCAGCAGGCGCGGGCCGGGAGGCCGCGCAGGCGGACGGCGGTGTCGACGGCGTCCTCCGCCATCCGGCGGTAGGTGGTGAGCTTGCCGCCGACCACGGTGATCACCCCGTCCGGCGACTCCAGGACGGCGTGCTGGCGGGAGAGGTCGGCCGTGGCGCCGTCGCCGGCGTCGATCAGCGGCCGCAGTCCGGCGTAGGCGCCACGCACGTCGGCCCTGGTCAGGGCGGTCTCCAGGGCCGCGTTCACGGTGTCGAGGAGGAAGCGCAGCTCGGCCTCGGTGGGCTGCGGCTCGTCCGGGATCGGGCCGGGCGCGTCCTCGTCGGTGAGTCCGATCGCCACCCGGCCGAGCTGCTGCGGCAGCGCGAAAACGAAGCGGCTGGTGGAGCCGGGCACGGGCACGGTGAGCGCGGCGGTCGGCCGGCCGAGCGCGGCCGCGTCCACCACCAGGTGGGTGCCCCGGCTGGGCCGCAGCCGGATCGACGGGTCCACCTCGCCCGCCCACACGCCGGTGGCGTTGACGACGGCGCGGGCGGTGAGGGTGAACGACGCGCCGGTGAGGGTGTCGGTGAGCCGGGCACCGGTGCCGGTGACCTGCTCGGCGCGGACCCGGGTCAGCACGGACGCCCCGTACTGCGCCGCCGTCCGGGCCAGGGCGACCACCAGCCGTGCGTCGTCGACGAGTTGGCCGTCGTGGGCGACCAGCGCGCCGGACAGTCCGGCGCCGCGCAGGCCCGGCACCAGCTCGCGGGCCCGGTCGGCGCGCACCCGGCGGACCCGGGGCAGCAGGCTGCCCGGCGTGCCCGCGCTCAGCCGCAGCGCGTCGCCCGCGACGAAGCCGGCCCGGACCAGCGCGGCCTGCCCCGGCTTCAGCAACCCGTCGAGCAGCGGAACCAGTTGGGGCAGCGGACGGACCAGGTGCGGGGCGGTGCGGGTCATCAGCACGCCGCGTTCGAGGGCGCTCTCCCGGGCCACGCCGATCCGCCCGGAGGCGAGGTAGCGCAGGCCGCCGTGGACCAGCTTGGAGCTCCACCGGCTGGTCCCGAACGCGAGGTCGCGCGCCTCGACGAGCACGACGCGCAGTCCGCGCGCGGCCGCGTCCAGGGCGACGCCCGCGCCGGTGACCCCGCCGCCGATCACCAGCAGGTCGACGTCCGGCCGGCCGGCGCCCGACCCGTCGGCGAGCGCGTCGAGCTCCAACTCCCGGCGGCGGGCGGTGAGTCGGGCGGTCCCGGCGAAGGGGCCCGCGAGGGGGGCGGCGTGCGGCCCGGCGGTAGTGGTCATCTGGCGGCCTCCGTGGCTGCGACTGGCGGACTGGGGGACTACGGCGCGAGGTACCCGTCCAACGCGCGGGCGAGTTCGCGCCGCCAGGCCGCCTCGGGCAGCAACTGGGCCACCATGCGGTGCGACTGGACGGTGGACTGGGCGATCAGCAGCACCATCGCGGCGAGTTCGACCGGTTCGCCGGCCCGGATCGAGCCGTGTCCTTGCCCCTGTTCGATCCCGGCGCGCAGCGCCTCCAGCAGCCCGCGCTGGCTGGTGCCGAGCCGCTCGACCACGTACTCGAACAGCGTGTCCGCGTCGTCCGAGCGCAGCAGCGCGCCGAGCACCGGGTGGTCGCGGAGCCGGACGGCGACCTCGACGACGCCGTCGACGAACGCGGCCCGGTCCGTCCCGTGCAGCCGGACGGCGCCCTGGGTGGCGGCGATCTCGCGGGTCAGCAGGGCGCCGATCACCGCGCGGACGTCCGGCCAGCGCCGGTAGACGGTCGGCCGGCTGACCCCGGCGCGGCGCGCGATCTCGGCCAACTGGGTCCGGCGCACGCCGAGTTGGACGATCAGCTCGGCGGCGGCGTCGAGGATCGCGTCGTCGGTTCCACGTTCGTTACTACTTGACATGATGTGTAACACTGTAACGCATGACCCCCGAGAAGCAAGCCGCAGCGCAGCCCGCGCTGCTGCCCCTCCCCCCGATGAAGTGGGACGCCTGGGGCGACCCGGCCCTCGCCAAGGAGCTGTCCGCCGACATCAAGGGCCTGCTCGCCGCCGCCCTCGGCGTCACCGGCGACGCCGCCCCCGGTCCGGACGCCTCGGAGGTCGCCCTGCGGCCCTCCGCCCTCACCCCCGACGACCTCGCGGCCCTCGCCGCCATCGTCGGCGAGGCCAACCTCAGCACCGCCGACGCCGACCGCCTCCCCCGGGCCGGCGGCAAGTCCACCCCGGACCTGCTGCGCCGCCGCAGCCGCGAACCGCAGGACGCGCCCGACGCCGTCGTGCTGCCCGGCGGCGAGAACGAGATCGCCGCCCTGCTCGCACTCTGCACCGAGCGCCGGATCGCCGTCGTCCCGTTCGGCGGCGGCACCAGCGTGGTCGGCGGGCTCGACCCGGAGCGCGGCGACTTCGCCGCCGTCCTCTCGCTCGACCTGCGCCGCCTCGACCAGCTGCTCGACCTCGACGAGACCTCCGGCGAGGCCCTCCTCGGCGCCGGCCTCACCGGCCCGGCAGCGGAGACGCTGCTCGCCGAGCACGGCCACGAGCTCGGCCACTACCCGCAGAGCTTCCGCTTCGCCACCATCGGCGGCTTCGCGGCCACCCGCTCCTCCGGCCAGAACTCGGCCGGCCACGGCCGGTTCGACGAGATGGTGCGCGGCCTGCGCGTCGTCACCCCGGTCGGCGTCCTCGACCTCGGCCGCGGCCCCGCCTCCGCCGCCGGCCCCGACCTGCGCGAGCTCTTCCTCGGGTCGGAGGGCGCGCTCGGCGTGATCACCGCCGTACGGGTGCGCGTCCACCCGGTGCCCGCCGTCAAGGCGTACGAGGCCTGGTCGTTCCCCGACTTCGCCACCGGCGCCGCCGCGCTGCGCGCCGTCGAGCAGCAGGACACCGGCCCGACCGTCATCCGGCTCTCCGACGAGGCCGAGACCATGGTCAACCTCGCCATGACGGAGAAGATCGGCGGCGAGCCCGCGGTCAGCGGCTGCCTCGCCGTCACCGTCTTCGAGGGCACCGCCGACCAGGTCGCCACCCGCCACCGGCTCACCCGCGCCGCCCTGCTCGCCGCCGGCGCCACCTCGCTCGGCGAGGCGCCCGCCCGGGCCTGGGAGCACGGCCGGTTCAACGCCCCCTACCTGCGCGACTCGCTGATCAGCGCGGGCGCGCTCTGCGAGACCCTGGAGACCGCCACCACCTGGAGCCGGCTCGCCGACCTCCGCTCCGCCGTCACCGCGGCCCTGTCCTCCTCGCTCCCCAACTCCCTCGTGCTCTGCCACATCTCGCACGTCTACCCGACCGGCGCCTCGCTCTACTTCACCGTCGTCGCCGCCCTCGGCGAGGAGCCGCTCACCCGCTGGACCACCGCCAAGCAGGCGGCCTGCGACGCCATCGTCGCGACCGGCGGCACCATCACCCACCACCACGCGGTCGGCACCGACCACCGCCCCTGGATGACCGACGAGATCGGCGACCTCGGCGTGCGCATCCTGCGCGCCGTCAAGGCCGAACTCGACCCGGCGGGCATCCTCAATCCGGGCAAGCTGATCCCATGACCGGCCGGAGAACCATCGCCCGCGTCGTTCTCCTCAGCAACCCCGCTGCCGCCGCCGGCCACGCCGAACCCGCGGCCCGCCGCGCCATCGCCCGCCTGCGCGCCCACGGCATCACCGTGGACGCCCAGGCGGGCGCCTCCGCCGCCGACTCGCTCCGCCTCGCCCACGCCGCCGTCCTGCCATCCTCGGGGTGCGACGCTCTCGTCGTGGTCGGCGGCGACGGCATGATCAACCTCGGCCTGCAGGCCGTCGCCGGCACCTCGCTGCCCCTCGGCGTCATACCGGCCGGCACCGGCAACGACCTCGCCCGCGCCCACGGCCTCCCCCGCAACGACCCCGAGGCCGCCGCCGACGTCATCGCCGCCGGCCACACCCGCACCGTCGACCTCGGCCGGGTCGACGCCGCCGACGGCACCACCCGCTGGTTCGGCTCCGTCCTCGCCAGCGGCTTCGACTCCCTGGTCAGCGACCGCACCAACCGGCTCCGCTGGCCCCGCGGCCGGATGCGCTACAACCTCGCCATCGCCATCGAGTTCGCCAACCTGCGGCCACTCCCCTTCCACCTCACCCTCGCCGACGGCACCGAGATCACCCGCGACCTCACCCTCGCCGCCATCGGCAACACCAGCAGCTACGGCGGCGGCATGCGCATCTGCCCCGACGCCGACCCCACCGACGGCCTGCTCGACCTCACCCTCGTCGACGCCATGCCCCGCCGCCGCATCGCCCGCTTCTTCCCCACCCTCCTCAAGGGCACCCACACCACCCACCCCCAGGTCACCACCCACCGCACCCCCTCCCTCCACCTCTCCTCCCCCACCATCACCGCCTACGCCGACGGCGAGTTCCTCGCCCCCCTCCCCCTCCACATCCGCGCCATCCCGGGCGCCCTCCACCTCCTGGCCCCGGCCCCCTGACCCCACGGCACGGAGGCCCCACGGCACGCTCGCGCCGTGGGGTCTCCGCCGTGTTCTCGATCCTCTCCTGCCGGCCGCATCAGGATCAGGTGAGCGGGTGTTCGGCGGAGGTGGGTGCGGCGGGGGTTCGGATCAGTAGACTGGCCGATCTCAACTCCGTCCATTGACTGGCCTTTTGGGGAGACGCCTGTGGACGTGCACATTTCCGTGTCCGGTAACGGTGGGGGGACCGGCGCGGAGGCCGAGTCGCTGGCCGACTGGCTCCGGGGCGAGCCCGGGCTGGTGGGCGTGCGACTGAAGGGGAAGGCGCCCGGGCCCGGCGAGATGGGCTCGGTGCTGGACACCGTGACGGTCGCGCTCGGGGCGGGCGGCGGGCTGTCGGTGCTCGCCTCGTCGCTGCGGACCTGGTTCGCGCAGCCCCGGCGCAGCGACGTGCGGCTGAAGGTCCGGCGGCCGGGCGGGGCGACGGTGGAGGTCGACGCCAAGCGGGTGCGCGCCGGGGAGCTGGAGGCGCTGCTGCGCGAGGCGCTGGAGAGCGCGGACGGCGACGACAGTGACCCCTCCGAGCAGGGCTGACGTGCGTCTTCCGGACCCTGAGCGTTCCCGGATCGTGCTCGTCGGCGCGAGCGAGTACACGGACCCGGAGCTGCCGGACCTCCCGGCGGTCCGGCGGACCGTCACCGACCTCGCGGCCCTGTTCACCGACCCGGACCACGGACTCGTTCCCGAGGGGAACTGCACCGTCCTGCTCGACGACGGCGACCTGCGGACGATCGGACGGCAGCTGCGCACCGCCACCGAGGCGGCCGAGGACCTGCTGCTGGTCTACTTCACCGGGCACGGCCTCGTCGGCGGACTCAAGCACGACCTGTACCTGGCGCTGCCCGACAGCGAGTACGAGGCGCCCGAGTACGGCTCGCTGGAGTACGACAAGCTGCGCGGCACCGTGCTCAGGAGCCGGGCCACCACCAAGATCATCGTGCTGGACTGCTGCTTCTCCGGCCGCGCCGTCAGCGACACCATGTCCGGCGGGACCGGCGTCGGCGGTGACACCATCAACCAGCTGGAGGTCGCGGGCACGTACGTGCTGACCTCCGCCCAGCACGACCAGGTGGCCCTCTCGCCGCCCGGCGAGGACCACACCGCCTTCTCCGGGCGGCTGATCCGCCTGCTGCGGGAGGGCGTCGGCGGCGGGCCGGAGTTCCTCACCGTCGACGAGCTCTACCAGCGGCTCACCGCCCTGATGCTCGCCGAGGGCCTGCCCGTCCCGCAGAACCGCGCCACGAAGAACGCCAGCCTCATCGCCCTCGGCGTCAACCGGGCCTACGCCGACACCGCCGCCCCCGTGCTGCGCCGGCGGCGGGAGGAGGCCGAGCTGCAGGCGACGGACGGCGACTGGACCGGCGCGGCACGGTCGCTGCAAGCCGTCCTCGACGAACAGACCCGCGTCCTCGGCGCCGAACACGAGGACACCCTGCACACCCGCCGCTCCCACGCCCACTGCGTCGGCGGCGCCGGCGACCCGACGGAGGCCGTCCGCCTCCTGCGCCCGCTCGCGGACGACCACGCCCGACTGCTCGGCCCGGAGCACGCGGGCACCCTGGACGCCCGCCAGTTCCTCGCCGTCAACCTCGGCGAGACCGGCCACCGGGTGGAGGCCATCGACATGCTGCGGATCCTGCTCGCCGACCGCAGCCGCCTCCTCGGCGCCGAGCACGAGGACACCCTGCGCACCCGCCACATGCTCGCCCGCAACCTCACCCTGACGGGCGGGCGGGAGGAGTCGGCGGCGCTGCTACGGCAACTGATCGCCGAACGCGAACGGCTCCTGGGCGGCACCCACCCGCACACGGTGCGGGCGCGGACGGACCTGGCGGCGTTGGAGGGTGGTGGAACGCGTGTTTGAAATGTTCACCGACCGTGCACGGCGAGTGGTCGTCCTGGCGCAGGAAGAGGCCAGGGTCTTCGGCCACGAACAGATCGACACCGAGCACCTCCTCCTGGGGCTTATGCACGAAGACGAGGGTGTCGCCGCTCAAGTCCTGAAGACGCTCGGCTTCTCCATCCAGTCCCTCCGCGAGATCGTCGAGGTACGCCTGGGGCACAACCCCAACATCACCCTCCCCAACCTCATACCGTTCAGCCCGACGGCCAAGAAGGCGCTCGAGCGCTCACTCGAAGCGGCGCGGGGCCTCGGCCACAACTACATCGGCACCGAACACCTCCTGCTTGGCCTCACGGTCGAAGAGGAAGAAGGCGGCGCCCAGATTCTGAAGACAGCCGGCGCCGACCACGACTGGGTACTCGCCGAGGTCGTGGCGGTCCTGGCCCAGTACACCGCCCCACAACCGGCACCCTCCCCCCGCCTGCTCGACTCGCTCACCCGCAATCTCAACGCCGAGGTGGCCGAGCAACTGGTGGACACCGTCGTCGGGCGGAGGCCGGAGATCGAACGGGTGTTGCGGGCGCTCAACCGGCAGACCCGCAATGTGCCGCTGCTCGTCGGCGCGCCCGGCATCGGAAAGACGAGCGTGGTGATCGGACTCGCCGAGGCACTCGTCCTGGGGAACGTGCCGGCGGAGTTCCGGGGCCGGACGGTCCGGCTGCTGGACGTCGGCGCGCTGTTCACCGATCCCCAGCACCACGGCCGGTTCACGGAGTTGATGGCCGAGCTGGTGAGCGACATCCAGCGGGCAACCGGCCTCGTCCTCTTCCTGGACAACGCGCTCACTGTCGTGCAGACGAGGCAGGGCCGGAGCGAGGCACTGGCGTTCTTCCGACCGGCGTTCGGCATGCCGGGGGTTTCCGTCATCGCGGCCACCACCACGGCCGAGTACCGACGATGGGAGCGCGATCCGGGGCTCGACCAGCTGATCCGGCCCATCGTGCTGAACGAGCCACCGGCGGACGAGGTAATGGAGATCCTGCGCAGCACCGCCCGTCGGCTGGAGGCGCACCACGGCGTGACGATCGCGGACGACGCGCTGGAAGCAGCCGCCGCCCTCGCCCACGACCACTTGCCGGACCAGGCGCTGCCAGGAGCCGCGCTCGATCTGCTGGACGAGGCCGCCACCCTGGTGCGCGACTCGCCCGGGCCCGAGGGGAAGGCGGTCCCGACCGTCACCCACGCCACGGTGGCGGAGGCCGCACAGGCTTCCGCCCCATTCCACGACAGCCCCCGCGCCTCCCCTGTGTCCCCGCCGGTCCCCCACGACCCGACGATCTGGGCGATGAGCTGAGCCGCCCGCCGCATAGGAAGTCGGCGGATCCGACTTCCTATGCGGGCGAGTGAGGTTCAGAGCGGGCGCACCGAGACCAAGTGGGCGCGGCCGTTCATCGCGATGGAGAGGGAGAGGCCGCCCTCGCGGCGGATGACGCGGGCGGCGCGGTCCACGGCGCCGGGGCCGGAGAGGACGTGGCCGAAGGCGTCGTACTGGACGGCGCCGAGCGGGAGCACCCGGAGGGAGTCCCAGACGGCGGCGAGGGCGTCGGGCAGACGGCCGAAGGTGGCGGGGCAAGTGATGCCCTCGATTTCGACGACAACAGAGGAGTTGTTGTCGCACGACGTACCGCGGATCGGCGGTAGGTCGAGGGGCGGCGCGTCACTGTCCGTAGGGGTGACGATGCACCAGACCAGCTTGCCGATGGCGTCCGGTCTGGGGTCGGCGCCCCACTCGGCGGCGAGCTGGTCGACCAGCCAGAGCCCGCGTCCGCACTCGTCGGCGGAGGAGGGCTCGCGGAGGACGGGCCGGATCGCGCTCGCGTCGTGGACCTCGATCCGGAGCCGGTCGTCGGCGAGCAGGAAGCGGAGCTTGATCAGCCGGTCACGCGGGACGCGGGCGTGGTGGACGGCGTTGGTGACCAGCTCGGTCAGCAGCAACTCCCCCACTTCGGTGAAGCGTTCGCCGCCCGGCAGGCCGGCGAGGAACCGTCGGAGGTCGTGCCGGGCTATGGTCGCGGACTTCCGCTGACGCGGCATCCAGCACGAGTACTCGTTGGTGGGGTCCGACGGATTCGTCGACGTCTCGGGCATAGCGAACGCCTTCCGTGCATAGCTCACCAACAGCGACCGGGGGCTGGCGCGAGGGCAAAGGGATGCCCGGACAGATAGCCACCGAGATCACTGAAGCGAACGGAACGACTACTGCAAGTAGCGTGACGTAAGAATTCCTACGGTGCAAGTTCCTACTTTAGATTCCACCCAAGATTGTTGCCCCAGCCGACCGGCAGGCAGACTGGCTCCCGCACAGCAGCAGGGGAGGACCAACCATGCCCGTCAATCGAAACCCGACCGTTCGTCAACGGCGGCTGGCAAGAACGCTCAAGGAACTCCGGACGTCGAGGCGGATGACGATCGCGCAGTCGGCGGAGCACCTTGTGTGTGCCGAAAGCAAGATCAGCCGGATCGAGGCGGCCCAGTCCGGCGTCCGACTGGTCGACCTTCGCCTACTGCTGGACCTGTACGAGGTCCGCGACCCCGACACCCGGAACCGGTTGGAGGCCCTCGCACGCGAGGGCAGGCTCCGTGGCTGGTGGGATCGCTACGCCGACACGCTCTCGCCGAGCTACGCGGACTTCATCGCCCTTGAGGCAGACGCGTCGGATGCCTACAGCATCGAGACGGTCCTCGTTCCCGGCCTGCTGCAGACCGAGGACTACACCCGCGCAGTCGTCCGAACCCAGATCGAGGACGCCACTCCGGAGCAGGTCGAGATCCTCACCAAGGTGCGCCAGGAGCGGCGGGAGTTGCTGTTCCGCGAGAAACCCCTGCGCATGTGGACCGTACTCTCCGAGTCCGTGCTGAAGCACGCGATCGGCGGCGCATCGGCCATGCGCCACCAGTTGGAGTACCTCGTCACGGCCGCCGAGTACCCGAACATCAATCTCCAGATCCTGCCGGAGTCATCGGAGATCCACGCCGCGTTGTTCGGTCCGGTCGCGATCCTCAGCTTCCCGGACGAAGCCGAGTCGGACGTCGCATACGCGGACAGCCTGCTCAGCACGATCTACATCGAGGAGCCCGGCGAAGTCTTCAAGTATGCCCAGCTCTTCCGGCGAGCCCTGGCCGAATCGCTGCCGCGAACCGAGTCGATCAAGCTCATTCAGCGAGCTGCGGAGGATCTCTGAGTCATGGCCACTGCTGATCAAGCCCCCTCCGCCTGGCGAAAGGCTTCTTTTTCCGGCGCGCAGAGCAACTGCATAGAGGTGTCCGACCGCAGCCCAGGGCCGATACCCGTCCGCGACTCGAAGCATCCGGCCGGCCCGGTGCTCGTCTTCGAGCGCGCGGCCTGGTCAGCCTTCCTCCTCGGCATCAAGGCCGGCGACTTCCCCCATAGCTGAGTCGACCGCCACCATGGCCGAGCACCGGCGCGGACTGTCAGGGCGGGCGGCTAGAGTCCCGCCCGAGACCCGCGCGTTGCTGCCGAAGGAGTTCTGTTGGCGAGAACCACACCACCCCGGCCCGTCGACATCGCGGCCGTGTTCCCGGAGCTGGCTCCGCTGGCACGGCAGGCGGTGCGGCTCCACCCGCGCCCCGGTGAGCCGACCGTCCACGAGAGCTCCGTCGGCGGGCCGCTGTTGTGGCCGGCCGATGAGGAGTGGCCGGTCTGCATGGAGGAGCACCACCACTACGGCGTGCTCCCCGTCTCCCTCGACGACGTCCGTCGGCGCCGGGCGCTGCTCGAAGCAGCCTGGTTGCGGCCTCGCGCTCCTCACGAGAACCTCCTCAGCCCCGACCAGAAGGCGTACCTCGACGGGCTCCAAGCAGGACATCGACCAAGCACCGGACCGAACGCGCTACTCCCCGTCGCCCAGCTCTACCTGCGTGACATACCTGGACTGGCCGGGCCCGAGAGAGCGGATCTGCTGCAGGTGCTGTGGTGCCCCCTGGATCACGACGAGGGGCTTCCCGCCGCCCGCCTCTTCTGGCGGGACTCCGGGAGCGTCGACACGGTGCTCGCCGATCCGCCGGAACCGGTCGACGTGGAGCGCTACGGCAACTACGTCCCCGAACCGTGCGTGCTCCACCCCGAGGTCGTGACCGAGTACCCCGCGCCGCACGAGCTGCCCCAGGAACTCGCAGAGCGCCTGGACGACTGGGGACGCGAGCAGTGCGGCGATGAGGACGAGTCCGGCCCCGGCGGCGCCTACTACCAGTACGAGCACTGCGTCGCGCCGGGGTGGAAGGTCGGCGGCTGGGGCCCTTGGAGCTTCTGCGACCCCTGGCCGATGCACTGCGATGTCTGCAAGGCGGCATATCAGCCGCTGCTCACCGTGAGCTCCGGTGAGTGGGACGGCGGGAGCGGCAGCTGGATCCCGCTCGAAGACCAGGCCGGACCTTCGGGGCCCGTCGGGCTGCGCCAACCGTCGGACCCGCCGATGGTGCAGATCGGCCGCGGCTACGACATGCAGATCTACGTCTGCCCCACGTCCTTCGATCACCCGCACCTGGAGAACATGCAGTGACCCTGAGGTCGTACGGTGGCGGGCGGAGTCGGTGTGAGGAGAGGTGGCGGGGTCAGGGATGGGTGTGACGCGGACGCCGCGGGGGCGGTGGGTGGAGGAGGGGTTGCGGGCGCTGGCCGGGGGTGGGCCGGAGGCAGTGCGGGTCGAGGCGTTGGCGCAGGTGCTGGGGGTGACCAAGGGCGGGTTCTACGGGTACTTCCGGAACCGGGAGGCGCTGTTGGCCGAGATGCTCGACACCTGGGAGCGGGAGGTCACCGAGGGGGTGATCGCGCGGGTCGAGGAGGAGGGCGGGGACGCGCGGACGCGGCTCGGGCGGCTGTTCCGGATCGCCGCGACGTCGGTGGACGGGCCGGTGACGGGGACCGGTGTCGATCTGGCGATCCGGGAGTGGGCGCGGCGGGACGAGGCGGTGGCGGAGCGGCTGCGGCGGGTGGACAACCGGCGGATGGGGTATCTGCGGTCGCTGTTCGGGTCGTTCTGCGCGGATCCGGCGGAGGTGGAGATGCGCAGCTTCGTGTCGTTCACGCTGCGGGTCGGCTACCACATGGTGGATGTCGACCACGGTGGGCTCGCGAAGGAGGACGTGATGGTGAAGACGCGGGAGTGGTTGTTGAGTTAGGGGTCAGGGGACGGGGAAGGGTGAACGCCCGGCTGCCGCACCCTCCGCGCGGCAGCCGGGCGTTCGGGTAAGAGGGGCCGGCGTCAGCCCTTCGGGGTGGCCGACGGGAGGGCGCCGGTGAGGAGCGGCCATTCGCGGTGGAAGGCCGGGAGCGGGAGCTTGCCCTCGATCAGCGGGGTGCCGAAGATCTTGAGGTGGGCGAGCAGCGCGCCGTTGAGGTCGATGCCACCGAACAGGCCCCAGCTGCCCTGGAGTTGCGGGGTTCCGCCGGGCAGGTCGACGGCGAGCGAGCCGTCCGCCTGGGCGCGCAGGTAGGGGGCGACGGTGGCCTCGACGCCGACGGCGTCGTAGAGGCCGACGTTGACCTCGGCGCCGAGGGTGGCGCGGACGGCGGCCTTGCCGGTGAGGCTGAGGTGGACCGGGGAGACCTTGGTGTCGGGCGCGTCGGCGGCGGAGGTCCAGCCCTTGCCGCCGGTGTAGTCGGCGCGGACGGCCCAGGTGCCGGTGGCCTCCTGTTCGGCCTCGACGTGCACCTGGCCGTCGGCGCCGACCTCCAGGTAGCAGGTGAGGCCGAGGTTGACGACGACCGGCAGGCCGGCGACGGTCAGCACCGGGCTGGCCTGGAGCTTGGCGAAGGGGACCCGGACCGGGGTGGCGGTGGCGCGGGTGAAGTCGCCGGTGACCTTCCAGTGGGCGCGGGCGCCGAGGTCGAAGCCGATCGAGGCGGTGCGCGGGGTGCCGACGCCGGCGCCGTGGTAGGCGAAGCGGACGGCGGGGTGGAGGGTGAGCGAGCCGGCCGCGTCGGCGGTGGCGCCGCCGGGGAGCGGGATCGGGGCCTTGGCGTCGACCTCCAGGGTGCCGGAGGCCTCGGCCTTGGTGGTGCCGTTCTCCCGGCCGACGGTCGCCTTGACGTCCTTGACCAGCGGGGTGACCTTGATGGTCTGCGGGTCGACGGGCACCGTGCCGTCGGCCTCGGCGGCGCCGAGCAGCTCGGGGAGGGTGGCCGGGCGGGTGGCGAGGGCGAGCGTGTTTCCTGCTGCCTGGCGGACGGCGGTGACGGCGACGAGCGCGCCCTGCGGGGCGGCGGCGGTCGGCGGGCTGGCGACCAGCTGGCCGGGCTGGATGGCGGAGGACAAGTCGCTCGGCGTGGTCTGGGTGATCGGCGGCGTCGGCGCCCTGCTCGCCTACTTCGTCCGCA
>NZ_JBFBDO010000150.1:0-14408 GCF_040683335.1 Kitasatospora sp. NPDC093806 | reverse complement strand
CGCGCTGACGTCCGCGCCCCGGGGGCGGGTCACTTCCGGTGGCCCGCCCCCGGGCTTTCCGGGTCCGGGTCCCGGTCCGGCTCCGCCCCGTCGCCGCAGTGCTCGCAGGGCCCCGGGCCGGGCCGCTCGCGCAGCCGCCCGCACTCCCCGCACACCCGGTCCAGCCAGCAGGCCGGCTCGCCGCCCTCGTCCATGCCCCGATTCTGCCCGGAGGTCCCGTCCGACCACGAGTAGACACTGTCTACTCGATCTTGATAGACAGTGCCCATGCCCGTGACCGATCGCAGAACCGACACCCGCGCGCGCCTGGTCGCCGCCGGAGTCGCCCTGGTGAACCAGGAAGGCGTGCACGCCCTCACGCTGCGCGAGATCGCCCGCCAGGCGGGTGTCTCCCACGGCGCCCCGCGCCGCTACTTCCTCACCCACACCGAGCTGCTCGCCGCCGTCGCCCGGCACGGCTTCGGCGAACTCGCCGAAGCGCTGGGCCTGCCCGGGCAGCCCGCGTCCGGACCGGCCGCGGCCCGCGCCCGGCTCGCCGGACTCGCCCGCGGCTACCTCGACTTCGCCGCCGCCCGGCCAGGCATGTTCGAGCTGATGTTCCGCCACGACGTGCTGGAGGACAGCGGCACCGGACTGCGCCGGACCACGCTGCCGCTCTTCGAGACCTTCGCCCGCCTGGTCGCCGAGGTCCGCCCGGCGTCGGACGCCGGCGCCGCCGACCCGGCCACCGTCGCGGCGGCGCTCTGGGCCAATCTGCACGGCCTCGCCCAGCTCCGCGCCTGGGGCAGCCTGCGGCTGGCCACCGGCACCGACACCGTCGAACCGTTCCTGCGCGCCACCCTCGACGCCCACCTCGGCCCGGAGCCCCGATGACCCCCGCGAGCCGGCAACGGCTGACCCTGGCCGGCAGCATCCTCGGCGCCTCGATCGTCGCCCTCGACGGCACGCTGCTCACCGTCGCCCAGCCCAGCCTCCAGCGCGACCTGCACGCCTCCCTCGCCGCCGTGCAGTGGACCAGCACCGCCTACCTCGTCACGGTGGCCGCGCTGCTGGTCTTCGCCGGGCGGCTCGGCGACCGGTACGGCCACCGGCGGGTGTTCGCCGTCGGCGTGCTCGGCTTCGGCGCCACCTCCGCCGCGATCGGGCTGGCGCCCGGCATCGGCTGGGTGATCGGCCTGCGCGCCGCCCAGGGCGTGGCCGGCGCGCTGCTCCAGCCCGCCACCCTCGGCCTGCTGCGCGCGGTCTACCCGGCCGACCTGCTCGGCCGGCCGATCGCCCTGCGCACCGTCGCGATCGGGCTGTCGGCCGCCGCCGGACCGGTGGTCGGCGGGGCGCTGACCAGCGCCCTGGGCTGGCGTTCGGTGTTCTTCCTGACCGTCCTGCCCGCCGCGGCCGCCGGGGTGTCGGCCCTGCTGGTCCGGCTGCCGCAGCCGTCCGCCGCGCGCCCCGACGGGCCGGGCCTGGACCTGCCGGGCGCCGCGCTGCTCGGCGCCGCGCTGGCCGGCCTGGTGTTCACGCTGGTCGGCATCCCCGACCGCGGCTGGACGGCCGGCACCTGGCTCGGCCTGGCGGCGTCCACCGCGCTCGGCGCCGCGTTCCTGCGCCACGAACGGCGCACCGCGCACCCGCTGCTGCCGCCGCGGATCGTCGGCTCGCCGACGGTGGCACCGGCGCTGGGCGTCCTGCTCGCCGCCTCGACGGCGCTGTTCGGCACCCTGTTCCTCGGCACCTACTTCCTCCAGGACGTGCTCGCCCTCGACCCGCTCGGCAGCGCGCTGCGGGCGCTGCCGCTGGCGGTGGCGATGGTGGCCGCCGCGCCCGCCGCGCCGGTCCTGGCCCGCCGGCACGGGACGCGCCGGACAGTGGTGGCGGGCATGGCGGCGATCACCCTCGGCGCGCTCGGGGCCGCCGGCTTCGGGCCGGCCACCCCGGCGGTCGCGATCGGCGCGACCTTCCTGCTGCTCGGGGCCGGCTTCGGGACGGTCATGGTGACCGCGACGGCGGCGATCGTCCGATCCGCACCGGTGGGCGAGGCCGGTGTGGCGGGCGGCCTCCAGCAGACCGCGCTGAACGTCGGGCCGGCCGTCGGGGTGGCCGCCGCGACCACGCTGACCGCCGGTCGGCCGCTGGTGGACGCCCTCGGCCCGGCCCTGTGCGTCCTGGCGGCCACCGCCGCCGCCGGCACCCTGCTCGCCACCCGCCTCGGGTCCGCCCGGTAGGGCCCCGAGGCGGGTGGCGAACACAAGACGTCGGCCCCCGGAACCCGCAGCGGGTTCCGGGGGCCGACGTCCTCTCGGGTACTGCCGGTCCGTCAGACGAGCTGGGTCAGCACCGGCTCGTCCGTGTCGAGCGCGGCGACGGCGGCCGGGGAGAGCGCGCTGGTCCAGGTCTGGACGTCGCTGATCCGGCCCGGGAAGTAGTTCCCGTTCTTCGCCGAGCCGATGGTCAGCGGTCCGCCGCCGGCCCACGGGGCCGGGTTGACGGCCGTGGCCGCGGGCTTGCCGTTGACGTACAGGCTCATCGTGTGGCTGGCCGCGTCGTAGGTGGCGACCAGGTGGGTCCACGTGTTGAGCACCGGCGGGGTGCTCGCGAACGCGGCCGGGTAGGACGCCGGGCTGGCCACGTCACTGGACGGCGAGATGAACGTCCAGGCGTTGAACGCCTTCGAGTACTGCAGGTAGAAGGCGCTCACGCTGCTGCCCGACTGGGCCGCGACGGTCGCGTAGTCGTCGGTCTTGGTCAGGTAGGCCCAGGCCGAGACCGAGTAGCTCTTGCCCGTGTCGACCATCGGACCGGCGGTGGTGGCCAGGCCGTCGGCGGCGCCGGTCAGACCGAGCACGGTGCCGCGCTTGGCATCGGACACGAAGCCGGCCGAGCCGGAGACCGTCAGCTTGTTGGCCGGACGGACGGCGTCGTTGGCGTCCGTCAGCTTCCAGCGGTCGGTGGGCTGGTGGACGTTGCCGAGCGCCACCGGGTCGCCGAACTGGGCGGTGTCGGTCGCCAGCGCGGTGGCGGCGGCCGCCGACAGCGCGGACGGGACGATCACCACGTCGGCGACCGAACCGGTCGCGTACTGGGCGAAGCCGCCCCCGGGCATCACCCGGCGGCCGAGCTGGACCGGCCCGGCGGCCTTCCAGTTGGTGCCGCTGTACGCCGCGGTGCCGGCCGGCACGCCGTTGACGTAGAGCTGGAACTGCTTGGTGCCGGCGTCGTAGACCCCGGTCAGGTGGCTCCAGGTGTTGAGCTGGGGGCTGAGGCCACCGGTGGTCGGGCCGTACACGGCGCTGAAGTTGTCGGCGGCGGCGTCGTCGACGTTGCGGCCGAACGCGAAGGCGTGCGCCCAGGACGAGTAGTACAGCTGGAGGCCGACGCCGTTGGTGCCGCCCTGGCTGACGTACACGCCGTTGGTCGCCAGGTCGCCGGGCTTGACCCAGGCGGACACGGTGTAGCTCTTGGTGGTGTCCACCGAGCCGGTGGCACTGACCGCGTAGCCGTTGCCGCCGCTCAGGTTGAGGGCCGTGCCCCGGACCGGGTCGGCGCCGAAGGCCGCGCCGCCGCCCAGGGTCAGGGCGTTGTCCCGCCGGCTGTCGGTGCCGTCGGCGAGCTTCCAGCGGTCGGCCGCCTTGGCGGCCGGGACCTGGGTGCCGGGGAGCCGGGTGATGTCACCGCTGGGGGACGTCGCGTACAGGTCGGGGTTGCCGTCGCCGTCGACGTCACCGGGCGAGGCCACGGTCGGCGACAGCCGGTCGCCGAGGCCGAGGGCGAGCAGCGGCTGGGCCTGCGGCAGCGCCTTGCCGGCCGTGGTCGCGGCCCAGATCTGCTCGGCGTGGTCGGTCAGGCAGTCCCACAGGATCAGCTGGGTCTTGGGGGTGTTGGACGCCGCCGGGTCGGCCAGGCAGCGGCCGGACTGCGGGTTGAGCAGCGAGCCGGCGAAGGGGCCGAGGACCCACTTCTGGGCGCCGGTGTTGTTGCAGTCCCACAGCTGGATCGCGGAGCCGTTGCCCAGGCCGCCGCGGCTCACGTCCAGGCACTTGCCCAGCAGGTGGATGGTGCCGTCGCCGCCCAGGGTGACGGTCTGGGCGCCGGTGCCGTTGCAGTTGTACATCTGCGCCGGCGTGCCGTTGGCGGTGTCCGAGCCGTTGATGTCCAGGCACATGTTCTTGCCCGCGCCGTCGAGGACGCCGGAGACCAGCGGGGCGCGGGTCGGCGCGGTGATCCGGGTGGTCGGCACGCCGTTGCCGTCGAAGGTCAGCGGGTAGCTGGCGACCGCGCCGGTGGCGTTGTCGCGGGCCCACAGGGTGGGGGCGCCGTTGACCGTGCCGGGGGCGATCAGGGTGGTGTTCGACCAGTCGCCGGTTCCGATCTTCACGCCCGCGGCGAGGTTGCAGCCGGCCTGGTAGGTGCCCGGGTAGTACCAGAGCTCCTTGTTGTCGACCGTCAGCAGGTCCGGCACGTCGGCCATCTGGGCGAGCTTGCCGGGCGCCAGGATCTGGGTGACCCGGTTCCAGGTGCCGTCCGAGCCCTTGGCGGGGCAGCCGCCGGAGTTCTTGATCGGGACGACGTTCTGGGTCAGCGTGAAGTGACCCGTGGTGCCGCCCGCCGTGTTGGCGTCGTTCTGGTACAGGTACAGCTGGTGCGTCGACTTCTGGAAGGCGAACAGGTCGTCGGCCAGCGCCGCGGTGAGGGTCCCCCG
This sequence comes from Kitasatospora sp. NPDC093806, assembly GCF_040683335.1. NCBI lineage: Bacteria > Bacillati > Actinomycetota > Actinomycetes > Kitasatosporales > Streptomycetaceae > Kitasatospora > Kitasatospora sp. NPDC093806. Next base: position 9,715 of record NZ_JBFBDO010000150.1, on the reverse strand, counting down.
GTGGGCGACCAGGTAGTTGTTCCAGCCGGTGCCGTCCGGGCTCTTGGCCGCCGTGGAGATCGTCTCGACCTGCTCGGTGGAGCCGCCGCCGGGGATCCGGAGCAGGTTGCCGTCGGTGGTGGTGGCCGCGAGGTCCGGGACCCCGTCGCCGTTCAGGTCACCCGCGGCCACCTTGGCGTTGGGGTTGAACGGGGCGAAGAAGCTGTACTGGCCGACGGTGCCCTGGGTGTTGCCGGCCTTGTCGACGGCGCGCACGAACAGGGTGTGGGTGCCCCACTGGGCGCTGCTGACGCTGATCGGGATGTCCGCGCTCGCGGTGCCGCCGCCCGCCTGGACGGCCGCGACGGACGGGCCTCCGCTCGGGATGTTGGCGTCCAGCGAGTACTCGAACCGGTCGATGCCGCTGCTGATGCAGCCGCCGCGGGAGCAGCCGCCGGGCACCGGGTCGTTCGCGGTGACCTTGACCTTGACGCCGGTGTCGCCGGCGTGGCCGGTGGGCGCCTTGTCGCCGCCGAGCGGCGGGAAGGCCGCGTTGTCGGCGACCGAGGGGATGCTCGGCGGGGTCAGGTCGACGTTGAAGTAGCAGTACGGCGAGCTGGGGCTGTTGAGGGTGCCGTCGGTGGCGACCATGTTCCAGCCGTACTGGTGGCCGTCCTCGACGGTGAAGCCGATGTTGTCGTAGACGGTGCCCCAGTTGCTCACCCAGGAGGTCCACGGCCAGGACTTGGTGGCGGGGTTGCCGCTGCCGTCGTTGCCCATGTTGTCCCAGACGTGGGCCATCGCCTGCAGGTTGACGCCGCTCATCTTGGTGGAGAGGCGGGCGTTCAGCGTGACGTTGGAGGCCTCGCCGGTGGTGCCGGAGTTGCCGACCCAGCCGATGTTGACGCCGTCGCAGCCGTTGCTGTCCGGGTTGTGCGGCTGCGGGCTGACGCTGATCATGTCCGGCGCGTTGGGCGCGATGTCGAACACCGTGACCACGTACGGGTTGGTGTTGAACCGCATGAAGTCGTTGTTGGACGACGACTTGGTCTCGTTGCCGTAGATGCCGACGGTCCAGTTGCTGTTGTGGCCGACGAGCTTCTGCATCTGGCCGGTCACGGTGAAGACCGCTTCGTGGTTGCCGCAGTGGTTGGAGATGTTGGAGCTCTTCGGGTACTGCGTGCCGCCGAGCCAGCCGTCGCCGGTCACCCAGGGCTGCTTGCCCCAGCTGGCGTCGGAGTTCAGCTCGCTGACGGTGGCCAGCGACACGGCCGCGGTGTGGTTGCAGTCGAAGGAGGCGCCGTAGGTCTCGGTGATGTGGAACTCCGACTTGGAGACCACCATGTCACCGGTCAGGTTGCTGGTGTCGATCTGGTAGAAGGACCGGTACAGGCCCTGGCAGTCGTTCCAGTGCTGGTAGCCGGCGCCCTCGCCGTTGTCCTGCGGAGTGTCGTAGGCGACGAGGCTGGGGCAGCCCTCGCGCACCGTGGCGTAGTGGCTGGTGCCGTTGGTGACCGGGCTGACCGAGGGGTCGATGTACAGCGGCCAGACGGTGTCCGCGCCGGTGAGCAGCTCGCTGTCGGGTGTGAGGGTCAGCGCGTCGGCCTCGGCCGTCACCGCGATCTTCTTGAGCTTCGCGGCGGTGCCGGGCTCGCGCTCGGTGGAGCGGCTGGGGACGGGGGCGGCGGCCGGCGCCTCGTCGTCGCGGGCGGCGCCGCGGGCGGCGTTCTTCGGCGCCGCGGCCGGGGCGGGCCGGTTGGCGGTGGTCGAGGAGTCCCACATGACCGGGGTCGGGGCGGCGAAGGCCGTCGTCCCGTCGGCGGCCTTCGCGGTGACCGCGCCGTCCTGGTCGGCGGCGACGGTCAGCCCCTTGCTGGTGGCGACCGCGACCTTGAGGGACTTCAGCGCCGGGTTGGCGGCGGCCGCGGCGTCGCGGACCACCAGCACCTCGCGCAGACCGCCCTGGTCGCTGGCGATCACCTTGAGGTCGACGCCGGGCAGCACGTCGCCGTAGGTCGCGCTGTCACCCGAGACGGTCGGGGCCGGCAGGGCGAGCGGGAAGGTGAGGGAGAGGCTGCGGCCCTTGGCGTCGGTGAGCGTGGCCAGCGGGCCGGCGCCGCCACCGGACAGGGTCAGCCCCGACGGGGTGGCCTTCGGCGCGAGGGTGCCGTCGCCGCGCCGGTCGAGCGTCGCGTCGACGCCCGCCCACGAGCCGTTCCGCTTCACCCGGACCGGCTGGACGTGGTTGGTCAGGGTGAAGCCGCCGTCCGCGTTGGCCACGGTCTGCGAGGTCTCGGAGGTCAGCTCCTCGACCGTGACCGGCTTGTGCTCCTTCCGGGCCCGGTCGGAGGCCGCCTTCAGCGGCGAGGCCGGCGCGGCCTGCGCGGTCGGCGCGGCGGGCCGGTCGGCGGCCAGCGCCGGACCGGCGGTGCCGAGTATCAGGCCGGCGAGCGCCGCCGTCAGTGCGAGCCGGCGAACCGGCGGTCGCGTCCCTCTGGACGGGACGCGGGTGATTTCCCCCACGAAAGATCCTTCGAGTGTGTCTGACGCCCACCGGCAAGATTTCGGGGGTGGTATTCACAACCCCCCCGGTGGGCAATGGATTTGGCTGATTCCGCGTTCGCCGATCGACCTGCCCGGGGGAAAACCACCCGGTCAGGTGCAGGAGTCGTGAACAGCGTGACCGCCGGGGAAGGGTATTGCCGGAGATACGTGTGTGGCAATACGGTTCGCGATGCCCGGAGCGGGGACGGCGCGATGACGCGTCAGCTTCCGGGCTCTCAAAAACTGTTCATAGGGGGATGATTCGCGATGCGCGCGAAAGTGCCGTGGTCTCGTGCTGCCCGGGGGCGGAGGTGGATGAGACGGGGGGCGGTCGCGGTCGCGACGGTCACCGCGTTCTCACTGGCCACTCCGCTGGCCGTGGCCACCGACGTCCTGGTCGGTCCGTACCGCTACACCGGTGAGATCTGGGCGGCCGACCCGCTCCCGCAGCAGCCCAAGGTGCCCGGGGGGCGGGCGGGCGCGGCCGGTGCGGTGCCGAAGCCCGTGCTTCCGAAGGGCGCCCGCGAACTGCGGACGCACACACCGGCGCCGGCCCGCTGGCCGGGCGCCTCGACGGCCACCGTCGAACTCGGCGGCGGCCCGGCCGCCAAGACCGCGAAGGCCGGCGGCTCGCCGGTCGCGGTGGCCGCCGCCCCGGCCCCGGCGCTCGGCTCGCCGGCCGGTGACCTGGTGGCCCCGCTGGCGCCGGCCGCGCCGGTCTCCTCGGTCCGGGTCGAGACGGCCGACCGCGGGAAGGCCAAGGCCGCCGGTGTCGACGGCCTGCTGGTCGGCCTGGCCCGGACCGACGGCCGCCCGGGCGTCGGCGGCGTCTCGGTCTCGCTCGACTACGGCGCCATCGAGCAGGCGTACGGCGGCGGCTGGGCGTCCCGGCTGAGGCTGGTCGCGCTGCCCGGCTGCGCCCTGACGACGCCCCAGCGCGCCGAGTGCCGCAAGCAGACGCCGGTCGAGTTCACCAACGACCCGCAGGCCCGGACCCTGTCCGGCACCGTCGCGGTCGCCGCCGCCCCGCCGGCCAAGTCGAGTGCGTTCGCCGCGCCGTCGGCCGCCTCGGCGCTTTCCGCCACGACGGCGGTCGCGGCGGTGGCCGGCAGCGGCGGCTCGCAGGGCGACTACGGCGCGACCTCGCTGTCCGCCTCGGGCTCCTGGACGGCCTCCGCCTCGGGCGCGTTCACCTACTCGTACCCGATCACCGTGCCGCCGTCGCTCGGCGGCGCCGCGCCCGCGGTCACGCTCGCCTACGACTCGCAGTCGGTGGACGGCGAGACCTCGGCCCGCAACTCGCAGTCCTCGCCGATCGGCGACGGCTGGGGGTACAGCCCCGGCTTCATCGAGCGCTCCTACAAGGCCTGCAAGAACCAGGGCGTCAAGGACTCGGGCGACGAGTGCTGGGGCGGCTGGAACGCCACCATCTCGCTCGGTTCGCACACCGGTGAGCTGCTCCGGGACTCCTCGGGCGACTACCGGCTGCAGAACGACGACGGCACCAAGATCGAGCGGCTGACCGGCGCCACCAACGGCCTCTGGCAGGGCGAGTACTTCAAGGTCACCACGACCGAGGGCACCGCCTACTACCTGGGCCTCAACCACGCACCGGGCACCTCCTCGGACACCGCGACGAACAGCGCCTGGGGCGTCCCGGTCTACCACCCGAAGTCGGACGACCCCTGCCACAGCTCGGCCAAGGGCGACGACTCGCAGTGCGACCAGCAGGTCGGCTACCGGTTCAACCTGGACTTCGCCGTGGACCCGCACGGGAACGTGCAGCGCTACGACTACGCGACCGAGTCCAACTACTACAACATGGGCTACGGCCAGGTCGCCAAGGACGACAAGGGCGGGACGCTCACCCAGTACACCCGGGGCGGCTACCTCACCCAGATCTCCTACGGCTACCTCCTCGCGGACGCGCTGGCCGGCCGGGAGCCCGCCGCCAAGGTCGTGTTCGACAACGCCCAGCGCTGCACCACCTCGGACAGCGTCTGCACGCTCGCCAACCTGTCCCGGGACACCGCGACCAACTGGCCGGACACCCCGTACGACCTGACCTGCCTCGCCACCGACAAGAACAAGGTCGAGGGCACCGACACCGACGGGGTCTGCCTCACCGGCGGTCCGACCTTCTGGTCGACCTACCGGCTGAAGTCGATCAACACCAAGGTGCGCACCGGCGCCGGCTGGAAGGACGTCGACAGCTACGAGCTGAAGCAGGTCTTCTCGGACGCGGGCGGCACCTACGACCCGGTCACCGGCAAGACCCAGGACCCGAAGAACGCCGGCGCCCTGCAGTCGGTGATGTGGCTCAACGAGATCGTGCACACCGGCAAGGACACCTCCGCCGGCGGCAAGGACGCGCTCACCCTCGACCCGGTGACCTTCACCGGCATCGAGATGGACAACCGCGTCGACGGCCTCACCCCGGCCGCACCGCCGCTGTACCACCCGCGCATCTCCAGCATCCAGACCGAGACCGGCGAGTCCGTCGCGGTCACCTACCGGGCGCCGGAGTGCTCGCGCGAGAAGAACACCATGCCGGCCTCGGCCGACTCCAACACGATGGCGTGCTACCCGGTCTGGTGGACGACGCCCGGCGGGGTCGAGCCGATCGAGGACTGGTTCCACAAGACCCTGGTCTCCCAGGTCACCGACAGTGACCGGACCAAGGCGGGCTCGCCCGCCAAGGTGACCAACTACACCTACACCGACGGCGCCGCCTGGCACCGCGACGACGCCGAGCTGACCGACGACAAGCACCGGACCTGGAACCAGTTCCGCGGCTTCCGCACCGTCACCACCACCACCGGCGCCGCCCCCGACCCGATCACCCAGAGCACCGTCTCCTACCTCCAGGGCATGGACGGCGACTACAAGGCGGACGGCAGCAAGCGCACCGTCAAGGTGAAGAACTCGGTCGACGCCACGGAGATCACCGACAGCCCCTGGCTGGCCAGTACCCCGTACGAGACGCAGAGCTTCACCAAGGCCGGCGGCACCGTCGTCAGCAAGACGCTCACCGACCCGTCGACGGTCACCGAGACCGCCAGCGTCCCGCGGACGGCCTGGACCTCGGAGGACCCGGCCCCCGCGAAGCTGTCGACGCTCCCCGACCTGAAGGCCCGCCGGGTCTCCTCGACCTCGGCCCGCTCGCTGGGGCTGATGTCCGACGGCACCACCTGGCGGACCACCCAGACCGTCACCACCATGGACGACCTCGGCCGGGTCCACCTGGTCGACGAGAAGGGCGACCTGGCGGTTCCGGCGCAGCGCACCTGCACCACCACCGAGTACGCCCCGGCGCCCGCCGCCAACCCGATGATGCTGATCTACCCGAAGGAGACCACCACCGTCGCCGGGCCGTGCGGCACCGCCGCGAACGCGGGCACGGCGCTCTACGGCAAGCGGTTCTTCTACGACGGCGCCGCCGGCGTCCCGGACCCGGCCAAGTACGGCGTACTCGGCCGCAACGGGACCTCGCTCGGCTACGTGACCGGCACCCAGTCGCTCAAGTCGTACGACGCCGGGCAGCCGTCCTACCAGTCGCTCGGCGGGCTGGAGTACGACAAGTACGGCCGCGTCACCAAGACCGTGGACGCGGTGGGCGCCGCGACCACCACCGGCTACCTCCCGGCCGAGGGCGTCCTGCCGGACTCCGTCTCGACCAGGAACCCGCTCGGGTGGGTGGCGAGCAGCACGATCGCGGTGGCGCGCGGCGCCGTCACGCACGCCGTGGACGTCAACGGCCGGGTCACCGACGTCGAGTTCGACGCGCTGGGCCGCCGCACCAAGGTGTGGACGCCGGGCCGCAACAAGGCGACCCAGAGTCCGGACCGCAGGTTCGACTACTCGGTGCACGGCACCGGGGAGAAGCCCGACCCCGCGGCGGTCACCTCCGAGACCCTGCGCGAGGACGGCTCGTACGCCAAGTCCGTCACCTACTACGACGGGCTGCTGCGGCCGCGCCAGAGCCAGACCACGACCGCCGACAACTCGGCCGGCCGGCTGGTGTCGTCGACGTTCTACGACTCGCACGGGTGGACCGTCTCCAACATCGCCCCGTACGCGGACGCGGCCAACCAGCCGGGCACCGGGATGTGGGCGGAGACCAACAACACCGGCCCGTCGGTGACCCGGACCGCCTACGACGGCCAGGGCCGTCCGGTGACGGTCCAGCAGGTCTCGTTCGCCAGCACGCTCTGGCAGTCCACCAAGACCTATCCGGGCGTCGACCGGGTCGACACCAAGATGGGCACGGCGCGCAACTCGACCTTCACCGACGCGCTGGGCCGCACCACCTCGACCGTGGTGCGCGACGACACCCCCGACCGGAAGCTGACCGCCGGCACGGTGCTCGCCTCCGGCACGTCGGTGGTGTCCAAGAGCGTCCGGCTGGCGATGCAGGCGGACGGGAACCTGGTGCTGACCGCCCTCGCGGGCGGCCGGACGCTGTGGTCCTCCGGCACCGCCGGGAACCCGGGCGCCGTCGCGGTCCTGCAGACGGACGGCAACTTCGTCGTCCAGAACGCCACCCGGACGGCGACGCTCTGGGCGAGCGGCAGCACCGGCCTCACCGGCGCCTACCTCAAGGTCCAGGGCAACGGCGTGGTCGCGGTGTACAACGCGTCGAACGCGATCGTCTGGTCCGCCGGCACCGCCGGCGCGGCGAACAGCGCCGACGTCACCACCAGCTACACCTTCACCCCCCGGGGTGACGTCGCGTCCGTCAAGGACACCGTCGGCAACACCTGGAACTACACCTACGACCTGCGCGGCCAGCTGCTGACCCAGACCGACCCGGACAGCGGCAGCACGGTCAAGGAGTACGACGACCTGGGCCGGCTCGCGCGGTCCAAGGACGCGCGCGGCCAGTGGGTGTCCTTCGTCTACGACGGCATGAACCGCACCACCGCGAAGTACGCCGGGACCAGCACCACGGACTCGACCAAGCTGCTCGCGGAGTGGGGCTTCGACGGCAAGGCCAAGGGCTACCCCGACACGACCACCCGGTACGTGGGCGGCCGGGGCGGCGACGCCTACATCACCCGGATCGACGGGTACACCACCGCCTACCAGCCGACCGGCAGCACGATCACCGTCCCGGCGAAGGAGGGCAAGCTCGCCGGCACGTACACCACCTCGGCGGCCTACACCGAGACCACCGGCCTGCTGGCCTCGACCACCTTCGGCGCCGCAGGCGGACTGGCCGCGGAGACCGTCGGGTTCGGCTACAACCTGCAGGGCGGCCTGGTCTCCATGGGCACGCCGGCCACCCCCTACGTCAACACCACCAACTACAGCCCGCTGGGCCAGGTCCTGCAGACCACCATCGGCACCCCGACCAAGCAGCTGCGCACCGCGCAGACCTACGACCAGGTCACCGGCCGACTGGCCACCAACCGGGTCACCCTGCAGAACAACACCGCCAACCCGATCTCCGACACCACCTACGGCTACGACCAGCTGGGCAACCTCACCACCGTCACCGAGACGCAGTCCTCGGGCGGCAGCGACCGGGTCACCGACACCCAGTGCTTCAGCTACGACGCGCTGCGCCGGCTGACCACCGCGTGGACCGACACCAAGGGCGTCACCACCCCGACAGCCGGTCAGCTCGCCTCCTGCAAGACCAGCACGCCCAGCCCAGCCACCATCGGCGGACCGGCCCCGTACTGGTTCGACTGGCAGTACAACCAGCTCGGCGACCGGACGTTCCAGGTCAAGCACGACGTGACCGGCAACGCGGCCAACGACACCACGCAGAGCAGCAGCTACCCGGGGGCCGGCGCGACGCCCGCCACCCGGCCGAACGCCGCGACCACCGTGGTGACGTCCAACCCGACGACCGGCACCAGCACGCTCACGCCGACCTACGACGACGCCGGCAACACCACCAACCGGGTCGCCACCGGCGCGCAGCCGCTCAACCAGGTGATCAAGTACAACGCGGAGGGCGCCACCTCCGGGGTCACCACCAACGGGAAGGAGACCAGCTACCTCTACGACGCCAACGGCGCCCTGCTCGTCCAGCGCGGGCCGACCGGCACCACGCTCTACCTGTTCGGCGGCGCGGAGCAGCTCACCCTCGACAAGGCCTCCGACACGGTCAGCGGCCTGCGCTACTACAGCTGCCCGGACGGCACCACCGTCGTCCGGTCGAGCAACGGCACCGTCAGCTACCAGCCGACCACCCCGCAGGGCACGGCCCAGCTCCAGGTCGACGCCAAGACGCTGGCGATCACCCGCCGTGCCTTCGACCCGTACGGCAACCCGCGCGGCCCCGCCGCGTCCGGCTGGGCGGACAACCACGGGTACCTGGGCAAGCCGGTCGATCCGACGACCGGTCTGAACCTGCTCGGCGCCCGGCACTACGACCCCGTCCTCGGCCGCTTCCTGTCCGTGGACCCGGTCTTCGAGGCCGGCGACCCCAACCAGATGGGCGGCTACGCCTACGCCGGCAACAACCCGGTCTCGGGCAGCGACCCGACCGGGCTGTGGTGGAGCCTCGACGACGTCGGCGGCTTCTTCACCGGCGTCGGGGACTCCCTCGTCGGCGACCCGTACCAGTGGACGGTCAACACCTTCTCGGACGGGTGGAACGCGTTCGCCGACTGCTACAACGGCGACAACCAGGTCTTCAACGAGATCTTCGACTACGAGAACGAGACCCCGTACAAGCTCGGCCACACCGGGTACGTCGACGACGACCCGCTGGCCCAGCTGTTCGACGTGGACAGCAGTTCCACGGCGTACGTCGCCGGGCAGTGGACCGGCACGATCGGCTCGCTGGTCATCGACGGGGTGGGCCTGGTCAAGGGCGCCGTCTGGGGCGTCAAGGGGGCCAAGGCCGTCAAGGCCGCCATGTCGGAGGGCGACGGCTTCATCAGCGCGGTCCGCAAGTTCCTGGACGGGGACCTGCCGACCACGACCACCCCGCCGGCCGACCCGGCGCCGACCACGCCGAAGACGGAGGGTCCGAGCAACCCGAAGTCGGGCACCGGCAAGGAGCCGGGTGAGCCCGGCGGCGCCGGGAAGACCGACCCGACGCCCGAGCCCGGGACCAGTTCCGGCAAGGGCGGCGGCTCCTCCGGCGGCGGCGAGCCGCCCGCGGGTACCGGTACCGGTGCCGCCGACGGCGCGTCGGGTGGCGGTGGCGGCGCGGCCGCCGCGGCCGGCGGCG
>NZ_JBFBDO010000149.1:0-14771 GCF_040683335.1 Kitasatospora sp. NPDC093806 | reverse complement strand
GAGTGGCACTCCGCACCACGGCGGGCGCCCGCTCAGTTGGACGGGTTGTGGTAGCCGTCGTAGGGGACGCCGAGGTAGGGGAAGGTGTCCAGGTAGGGGTTCTTGACGTCGGCGGGCGTCAGGCCGTCGGTGATCGCGCCGGTGGCGGCGTCGAGGGTGAAGGAGGGGTCGACCAGCGGCAGGGTCAGACCCGCCACGGCGCGCAGCTCGATCGTGACGACGTCGTCGAAGACCCGGCGCCCGTTGGGGAAGCCGGCCGCGTCCCCGGCCACCAGGCCCAGGATGTCGGGCTTGGCGGACGGGGGCACGGCGACGTTGAGGCGCAGCATGTCGGCCTGGGTGTCGCCGGTGTAGTTCTCGCCGGCGACCCGGACCGCCCGAGCGGAGTGGCCGAACCCCAGCTCAGCGCCCCTGTGTTCGGCCGGGCGGGTGAAACGGGTGCCTGGGCCCCACGGTTACCCATCCGGTCCCGGCCCGGGCACGAAGACCAGCTGACAGGACGCCCCCGCGCTGCTCCGCGACTCTTCGCAGGGATCGTCGGCGGGCTTTTCGGGCTGCACGAAAGACACGAAGGATCCGAGGTGGTTCGGGATGTTCCGGACACGCGGGGCCCCCAGGGCGATCGAGCCGCTCGTCTCCCTCGCCCCGCCTCCTTCGGGCTGCGGTGTTTCGGGACCGCCCGTGGAGGCGGGACGGGGCGCTGGACATCGGTCAGCCGACGGTGAGGGTGGCGCGCATGTACTGGTGGATGCTGCAGAGGTACGGGTAACTGCCTTTCCTCGAAGGGACGGTGAAGGTCGCCGACGCTCCCGGTCCGATGGCCTTGGTGTCGAAGGACGCGTCCTCGGCGGTGACCGTATGGGGGGCGGAGTCGTCGTTGAGGACGGTGATGCTCTGCCCGGGGCGCACGGTGAGGTCGGTCGGCCGGAACCGGAAGCCGTCGATGGTGATCCGGGCGTCGGCCGACGCGCCACCCGAGGGGGTGCCGGCCGGCGCGGACGGACCGGAGGAGCAGGCGCCGAGCGCGAGGGCGAGCAGGGAACCGGCGAGGGCGCGGTGGAGGCGTACGGCGGTCACGGGGTGCGGTCCGTTCCGGGAGAGGGGATCGGTGCGGGCCCGGGGGAGGGGGAGCGGAGGTCTCGCGCCCGGGCCCGCACCGGCTTTCGGGACGCCCGCTCAGACGGTGAGCAGGGCGGGGCCGGCGGCCTTGTCGACCGGCAGGAAGTCGTCCGGGACGGGGTACTGGCCGAGCACGTAGTTGAGGATCGCCGCGTGCATCGCCTCGACGGGGGCGATGGTGGCGGCGGTGGCGATCCCGGCCGGGCTGGTGACGCTGTAGGTGGCGAACAGGTACGTCTGGGCGGCCTGGTCCTCCAGCGCCAGGGCGAGCTTGGCGACGTCGCCGACGCTCGCGGCCTTGCCGAGCGCGGCCACGGTGTCGGCCTGGTTGGACAGCGGCACGTCCGTGACGGCGGGTTTGCCGGCGCCGGTGAGGACGGCGTTCCAGGCCTTGGCGTGGTCGGCGTGCTGGGCCATCGCGGTGGTGACGAAGGTCGCGACCGCCGGCGGGACGGTGCCGAGCTTGCCGGCCTTCGCGGCGTCCAGGGCGGCCTGGTAGGCGCCGACGGCCTGGTTCTCCAGCGCGGTGGCCAGCGCGACGACCCTGAGGTCACCGGTGTACAGCCCGGACGCCGCCGCGGACGCAGCCCCGGAGGCCGCCCCGGAGGACGGCGTCGACGCGTCGGCGGAGGAGGGCGGGGCGCTGCCGGACTTGCCGCTGGAGCACGCCGCCAGGGTCAGGGCGACCGCCGCGCCACCGGCGCCGAGGAGGAACCGCCGCCGGCCCGCGTCCCGCGGCGCACCGGCCGCGCGGGCCCGGATCTCCTCCGTCAGGTCCAGGGCGCCGGCCCGCATCGCGGGGAGGCTGTCCTGGTGGGCCTCGTGCATCTCGCCTGTCAGGCGGGCGAGTTCACGCTCGCTGATGGGCAGCTCCCAGCCTTCGGTGGTCGTCACTTCATGGCCCCTTCGCTGATCGGGGAGGCGTTGTCGGTCTTGAGGAAGGCGTCGGGGAAGCCGACGCTGCCGGCCGCGGCGGGCAGCTTCGCCGGGTCGACCGGGATGGTGATCAGGTCGGCGGCGTTGCCCGCGAGCAGCGCCTGCACCGCGAGGAGCGTGGCGCGGTGCTGGGCCTCCACCGGCGCCACCGAGGCGAACAGCCTGCGCAGGTCGGCGTCGGAGACCTGGGAGACGTTCCTGGTGTACGTCTGCGCCGCCACGTCCTCCAGGGTGATGGCCAGCTTCACGACGTCCGCGGGACCCTTGATGGTCGGCAGCGCCTGGTCGACGACGGCCTTGTACTTCGGGTCCGGGTTGTTCTGGGCCCGGCCGCCGGCCCGGGTGACGGCGGCGTTGAACGCCTGCGCGTGGGCCTGGTGCTGCTGGGTGGTCTTGGCGATGAACGCGGCCACCGTCTTGTTGCCGTCCTTGATGAACGGCAGCCCGGCGGCGGTCTGGTAGACGCCCACCGCCAGGTTCTCGATCGAGGCGGCGGTCTGCAGCGCCATGATGTCGTTCGCGACGGAGACGGACGGCGACGCGCTCTCGGCGAAGGCCCGCGAGGCGCCCCACAGGGCCGCCAGGCCACCCGCTCCGGCGATCAGGCCGCCGCGCTGCCACCAGCGCCGCCGGACGGGTTCGACCGCCTGCCCGAAGCCGATCAGCGCGTCGCGGGTGATCCGCGCCGCGTCGCTGTTCAAGTCCTCGGACTGCTCGGTGAGTTCTTCGAGCAGTCGGGTGTCGATGTGCTCTGGAGGCATCGTGCTCCCGTCTCAGGCCGGAGCCCGCGGCGTGCGGGCTCTTACACCAGGTCTTCGGGGGCGCCGCGGCATCGGCTTGCCCGGGATCTCGCGTTCACCCGCACGAGTTAATTCCGCGGCGGCGCATGGCCGAACGGCAGAGCTGCCGGTACGCCTGCGGGGACGAACGCCTTCGCAGGCCCGGTGACCGCGTCAGGTCAGGGGGAGCAGTATGAGGGGCTGCCCGGTGGGATGCTCGGAGCCGCCGGACGGCTCCTGCGTCACCCCGACGCCCACGGCGCCGTCGACGGGGCCCGCGAGCAGGAGCTGCCCGCGGTCGGCGGGCAGCAGGCCGGCCGGGCGCATGGTGCCGGAGTCGTCGAACCACAGTTGGTAGGTGCGTCCCGGCGGCAGGGCCGGCAGACCGGTGGCGAGGAAGGCGGCCTGCCCGCGGCCGGCCGACCAGACCACCGTGCCGACGGCCGGCCCGGCGACCGCGGTGGTGGTTCGCGCGTCCGGGGCGGTCAGCAGACTCGTGACGGCGGCCTGCTCGGCGCGCAGGGCGCCCGCCCGGGCCTCGGCGCGTCGGGCCCGGTCGTGCTGCTGGACGGCGACCGCTCCGAGGCCGGCGGCCAAGGCCAGGCAGGCCGCGAGCGCCCACTCGGGCCACTGCCGGGCCGGCCACGCGGTCCGCCGGCGGCGTGCGACGGGCCCGGTCAGCGGCGGGAGTTGGCGCACGTCGCCGATTCCCGCCATGACCCGGGCCTTGAGCCCGGGCGGCACCGGGCCCGACTCCGCCGACCCGAGCCGGGCCAGCGTCGCCTCGAACTCCGCGACCTCCTGCGCGCACGCCGGACACCGGGCGAGGTGGCGCGCGAAGGCCAGCCGTTCCGCTTCGGGCAGGGCGTTGGCCGCGTACGCGCCGGTGAGGGTGTGCAGGTCCGGGGCCGCGTTCATGATCCAACTCCGAGGCAGTCGCGCAGGCGGATCAGCCCGTCCCGCATCCGGGTCTTGACGGTGCCGAGCGGGGTGCCCAGCTGTTCGGCGACCTCAGGGTAGGAGTACCCCCGGTAGTAGGCCAGGGTGACCGACTCGCGCTGCAGCTCCGTCAGCGCCTCCAGACAGCGGCGGACCTGCTCGCGTTCCAGCCGGTTCTCGACCTGCTCGGCGACCTCGTCGAACGCGGGCGTGTGCGAGCGGGCCGCCACCTTCTGATCCCGGTCGGCACTGGCCTGCGCCGCGCGCACCCGGTCCACCGCGCGCCGGTGCGCCATCGTCAGCACCCACGGCAGCACCTCGCCGCGCTGCGGCTCGTACCGGGCGGCGGTGCGCCACAGCTCGAACATCACCTCCTGGGCGACCTCCTCCGACTGCGCCGGATCGCGCAGCACCCGCCGCACCAGCCCCAGCACCGGGCCGGCCACCGCGTCGTACAACCGGGAGAACGCCTCCTGGTCGCCGAACGCCGTCCTGGCGACCAGCTCCCGCAGGTCCGGCCCCCGGAACCGCGGCCCGGCCAGGTGCACGACACCGCTCACCGGACCACCCCTTCCCCGCCGGTGCCACGCCCGGCCGGGTGCGGTGGTCGCGACCTGCCCCAGGTGCGGCAGCCGAGCATGAGAACCTCCTGGATCCGACAGCGGGCACAACCGGTCGCCCTGTCTTCGTCACCGCGGGCCCCGCGGATTGCCGCCGGAACCAGAAAACGCCCGAACACTACGGCAGTCCCCATCGGCACGGGCGCCACACCCGCCGACGCAACGGCCCTGCGGAGTCGTCGGCGGGTTCGACGGCCTGTCCGTCTTGACTGCCGGTCAGGGCCCTGCGGGTTGTCGTTCCGGCCGGCGGGAGTCGGGGAGTGCGCAGGCGACCGCGGCCGTGAGGGATCCGGCGCAGAGCAGGTAGAGCGCGGCCGTCCGCACGGTCCAGGGCGGCGCGCCGGGGACGGGGCCGAGAGCGGGGCGGACCTCGTGGCGGGGATCGTAGGTGAAGAGCACCGGGCAGCCGACCCCGAGGTGCTCGTCGCGGGGGTCGGTCTCCAGCGTCCAGCGGGTCCCGTCGGGGGCGCGGGCGGTGAGGTAGAAGCTGCGGCCGGGCAGGGGACCACCGCTGTCGAAGCCTCGGCTCCACTGCCGTTCCACGACGCCGGTGACCGTCACCCCGCGTTCGTGCCTCGCCTGCACGTCGGTCCAGCCAGGGGTGACCACGCCGTAGACGGACGCTCCCAGTAGCACAGCGGTCGCGGCGGCCGCCAGGACGGCTCGCGGGACGGACTCCCGAGCCGAGCCGTGGTAGAGGACCACGACGTGGACCATCAGGGCGGCCAGTCCGATGACCAGCATGGCCAGATAGAACAGCCCGTCGGCGGTGTACCGGTACACCGTGGCCGTCACCCACGAGCCGGCCACCACAGCGGCGACCGGAGCCGCGGCCGCGATCACGAACCGCCCCAGAGCTTGCCAAGCGGGACGAGCCTGGTGCCCCCCGAATACCCCCATGGCACACAGCGTGACCCTCGGCGGTTCGGCCGACAAGGCCACCGACACGAGTGGTCGTGATCAGCAGATCCTCCGGTAGGGCACCTCGGGGAGGTAGGTGTCCCAGTCGGCTCGCGACAGTCCCCCTCCGGTTCGCTCGCAGATGGCGGTGGCTTCCTGGTCCGGGGCGACCGTGAACTCGTGCGCCGGTACGTGCTCGGTCGCCATCCGCAGGGTCCGGCCGTCGGGGCTGAAGGCCAAGGAGAGGGTGGCGCCTCCCGGCGCGGGGAGGGCCGGGCCGAGTGGTTGACGGGAGGCGAGGTCCCACATCCGCACCGTGCCGTCGGTGCCCGCGGCGGCCAGGGTGCGGCCGTCGTGGGAGAAGGCCAGCGCGGAGATGGGGTCGAACGCCCCGGTGGCGTTGGGTCTGAAGGTGCCGGGCAGTACACCCAGGTTCCGCTCGGCGGCGCCGTCCCAGAGGGTGACGCGACCGGCTTGATCGCCGGTGGCCAGGTACGCGCCGTTCGGGCTGAACGCCACCGTGTGGGTGGTGTTCTGGGTGAGCGTACGTGAGGCCACCCGGCCTGACAGAAGGTCGGCGAGTTGGTTGTGCGAGGTGACGATGAGCCGTCCGTCCGGCCGCATGGCGAGTTGTTCTCCCCCGATGCCGGGGATCACGCGCGTCCTGGCCCGTTGGGAGACGTCCCAGACGTCGATCGACTCCTGCTGCGGCATCCGCGAGACCAGCAGCGATCCTCCGTCCGGGGTGAAGGCGATCGCGTTGACGCCGGCGGTGAAGGGCTGTTCGGGAGCCAGGAGGTCCAGAGTTGCGGTCATGCGACCGGTGTAGACGTCCCAGACGGACACGGTGGGCGGTGAGCTGAACTGCTCGCGGCAGACGACGCCGTAGGCGAAGGCTCCGCCGTCGGGACGGAATGCCATGAGGACGGTGCGGGCGAGGGAAACCTGCTTGCCGTCGGGGTTCGACGGGCAGGAGATGCCCGGCAGGTCGACGACGTGTCCTCCGTCGCGGGGATCCCGCAGCCGGAAGCGGTACGTGCCGTCGCCCGCGGGCGACGACAGCGTGGCGAGTGTCCTTCCGTCGGGACTGAACAAGGCAGCCGTGATCGGCTGGTCCGTCCGGGCCGGGGCCAGGGCATGGGTGAGGTCGATGGTGCGAACCACCGCTCCGGTCGTGCCCTCCAAGTATCGGATCCAGTGTGCGTCCGGATCCAGCCTGAACTGGCTGGCGTCGGTGTTGGCGAGCGGATGACGGAAGAGAGGAGCCGGCGGGCTGTCGAGGCGCCACAGCAGCACCTCTTTGCCGTCCGAGGCCACCATGAGCGTTCCGGCCGCGCTGAACGCTGCCTCCGTGATGTCGGGATGGTCGATCCGCGGGAGTTCCGTTCCCGAGGCAATGTCCCAGATCCGGACTCCCCTGCTGTCGACGACTGCCAGCCGGCGGCTGTCCGGTGTGAACCCGACGGCTTGGTTGAGGCACTGCTGCGCGGTGGCGTCGGGAGCCCCGGGGAGCGGGACTTCTCGCTGCTCGGGCACGTTCCACACCTGGACCGGCCCGCCCGGAATGCACAACGCCATCAGGCGGTCGTCGGGGCTGATCGCCGCGTCGGGGTACGGGTAGTGCTGCAGGCGGTCCTCCAGCCACATCCGCCGCTGCCTGACTTCGGGTACCCGAAGCAGCTCGTCGCGGGTGACCGGCCTGCGCGCGCCACCGCCGGCACGCCGTTCGAGTAGCAGCCGGCCGCTGCGGGGATCCCGGACCTGGATCACGTCGTCCGTGCCTGCGGTGGCGAAGAGGAGCAGCGTCCGCCCGCTCGGGCCGAGCCGGGCCGCGGTTCCGGTCAGATCGAGGTCGAACGGGTGGCGTGTCACCGGGGAGCCGCCCGTACTCTCTGCGATCAGGTCCCGCACGTTCACGTGATCGTGCTCGAACACGGCGAGTGTCCGGGCGTCGGCACTCATGTCCTCCACGTCCCCGGCCTCGCCCCCCAGACCGGGAAGTGTCGCCACTCGGCGGTGCGTGTCGACGTCCCACTTCACCACCTCGTCCCGGCTGACACCGACCAACGTGCGCCCGTCGCCGCTGAGGAAGTGCGTCTCTGGGACGGCCTTGTCGGACGGTGGGTCGATGAAGACGTCCTGATCCGGCTGGACGGCGGCGCCGAGCAGTGCGGACCGTGTCTCGGGGAGATCGGCGGTCTTCCACGCGGCGAGGCTCAGCCGCATCGCCGTGACCGGGTCGGAGGAGCGCATGCCGTCCGCCGCGGCGGCGGCCTGGCGGGCGGCGGCCTCCGTGCGGCGGCGTTCGCCGGTCAGGCTCTGCTGCCACGCGGTCACCCCGGCCAGCAGCGCGAGCACGACCAGGGCGGACAGCGTGGCGAGCAGGGTCCGCAGCCGCCGGGTGGAGCGCGCCGCGCTCCGGTACTCCTGGTCGCGGGCGGCGAGACCGGCGGTGAGGAAGCGGGACTCCAGCGGGGTGAGGTGCTCGTGATGCCCAGCGGACGAGAAGGCCGCCTCGGCCGCTGCCAGGCGGGTGCCGCGGTAGAGCGCTCCGGGGTCGTGGTCCAGTTCCTGCCAGGCTTTGGCCGCTTCGGTGAGGTGCCGGTGGTGGCGCAGCCTGTCGCGGGCCTCCTCGACCCACTCGTTCAGCCGCGGCCAGCAGCTGATCAGTGCTTCGTGGGCCAGGTGGACGGTGTCGCCGTCCAGGGTGAGCAGCCGGGCGCGGGCCAGGCCTTCCAGGACCGCTGCGGTGTCGGTGTCGCCGGTGCCGAGGGATTCGAGTTCGGCACGGGCGGCGGGACGGCTCGTATCCGGTGTGCCGTCGCCCGGCGTGACCAGCCGCAGCAGGATGCGCCGGGCGACGACGGCCTGCTGCGCCGTCAAGTGGCCGTAGGCCCGCTCCGCGGTCCGGGCGACGGCGCCGCGCACACCGCCGGCGGCTTCGTAGGAGGCCTCCGTCAGTGCCCTTCCCTTGCGGCGGCGCCAGGTCTCCAGCAGGGCGTGCGACAGCAGGGGGAGTCCGCCCGGCTCGCCGTCGATCTCCTCGACGATCCTGGTGGCGAGGGCGCGTTCGACGATCAGGCCGGCCCCGGCGGCCGGTTTGACGATCGCCTCCCGCAGCTCGGCGGGGCCCATCGGCCCGACCAGCAGCGTGGCCTCCCGCAGGGCCACGGCGAGCCCGTGGTGCTCCGCGCAGCGGCCGAAGAAGTCCGCTCGCACCGCCAGGACCACCCGTAATCGGCTGTCCGGCTCGCACGCCGCCAGGAGCAGGCCGATGAAGGCGGCGCGTTCGGACGGATCGGTGCACAGGGTGAACGCCTCCTCGAACTGGTCCACCATCAGCACCGTGTCGCCCGCGCCGTTCCCGGGCGCTATGACTGCGGTGTGGTCGGAGGCGGGCCGCGGGCCCGGAGTGAGGATCCGGATGGCGGCCGGACCCGTGCCCGTCGCGCCCCGGTCCCGGAGCGCCGGGATCAGTCCGGCGCGCAGCAGGGAGGATTTTCCGCTGCCCGAGGCGCCCACGACGGCGACCAGCCGGCGGGAGTCCACCAGGGCCAGCAGATCGGCGACGATCCGGTCCCTGCCGAAGAACCGGTCCCGGTCACCCGGCTCGAAGCGGGCCAGGCCCCGGTACGGCGCCTCGCCGTCCGCACCGTCCTCGCCGTCCCCGGCGGCCACTTCCTGCACCGCCGCGTGCCAACGCCGCTCCCACTCCGCGAGGTCCCCGCCGCAGGCCTCCACATAGGCCAAGGCGACTGCCAGTGAGGGGAGTTGCAGTCCGCCGGCCGCCCGCGACAACGTCGCGACCGAATACCGGGTCCGGCCGGCCATGACCCGGTAGGTGAGGTTCCCCTTCTCCCCGCGCAGCTTGCGCAGCTCCGACGCGAAGCGCTGCACCGGCCCGGCAGCCGGATCCAGCGGACTCTCCTGGCGGCCCATCGCGTGCCCTCCCCCCGCTCGGCGACACCGCCGGGCCGCGTCAACCTACGGGCCGGGAAAAGCCGCTGCAACGGCTTCTCCTCAGCCTGTCTCGTTCCAGCGGGCGTTCCGGCCTGCGGAGCCGCATTTGTTTCGAGCGGCGAGGAGGGCTGCGCAACAACCGGTCGGCCGCGAAGACTCGAAACGTGCCGAGGCCGGAGCACAGCAACGGCCGGCCCCGGCGACGGCACGACCGTGCCTCGGCGACCTCACCGCCCGTACGGGCCGTGTTCGCCGCTCCTGCGCAGCGCAACGGCATCCGGGACCCCACGGCTCGCGGACCGCCGAGCAGCCCCCTCCACTCTCCACACCAGAAGGAGACAGCAATGTCACTCGTCAGGATCCGTGCCACGATGGCCGCGCTCGCGGCGAGCGCGGCGCTCATCGGCGGCACCGTCACCCTCGCCGCGCCGGCCTCCGCCGCGCCGCAGCCGCTCAACTCCCCGGTCGCGTGCGCCACCGCCAACTACCACTGGTGCGACGCCGTCGGCGCCACCGGCGAGTACGCGCAGATGAACGTGTACTGGGGGAGCGACGGTCACGAGTACGTCGACGCGTTCCTCAACACCACCCACCAGGGCCAGAACCTGTGGACCCTGACGTGGAACGGCAGCGGCTGGGACTGGTCCGGCACCCCCGCCACGATCGACGAGGGCAACGGCTGGTGGGGTGCCGTCGACTACGGGCGCTCCGACGCCGGCAAGACCATCAAGCTCGCCATCTACAACTGGGACACCGGGCGCTACATCTACACCAACGCCCACTGAGGTCCCCCCTGCGGCGGGCAGCGCCGAGCCTGCCGGGCAACGTCAACCACCCCTCTCCTCATCTCCTCAGGGAAGGAAATCCCGATGAAGCGTACGAATCGCGCGGTCAGGCTCCTGATCGGTTCCGCGGCGGCCGCGATGGCCCTCGCCGGGCTCGCCGCTCCGACCGCGTCCGCCGCCACGCCCCAGGTCACGGCCGGTTGCTCCGGGCTCTCCTGCTTCGGGCTGGACCCGGTGAACGCGGGCTGCGGCGCGGACGCGTACACGGTCGAATCGGTGGGCTCGGCGAAGGGCACGATCGAACTCCGCTACAGCCCTTCGTGCAAGGCGAACTGGGCCCGGATCTCCGGCGCCTCGGCCGGGCAGTGGTTCTCGGTGCAGGACGACAAGAACTGGTTCCAGTGGTGGCGCACGACGGGCGCCACCGGCTACGGCAACATGGTCGACGGTACGGGGGCCGCGATGGCCTGCATAGACGGCGGCGTGTGCACCCACTGGCACTGACGCTCCTCCGCCCGTTCGGGGAACCGGGGGGCTGCCGTGACAGTGCGGCTCCCCGTCCTCGGCGGGGTCGGTAGCTGACGCCCGGGTGGGGTGTGGCCAACGGTCGACACCCCACCCGGGCTCCTGCTTTCCTCGGCGGCGACGGGCGGACCCCGGCAGCAGGCAGGGGGCGGGAGCGAACGGTCGGTGCTCACCCCTAGCATGTGCGGCATGAACACTGGGGGGCCCGAGGCGCGGCTCATCGACGACCGCTTCGAACTGATGGAACGTCTCGGCGGCGGAGGCATGGGCCTGGTCTGGCGTGCCCGGGACACCATGCTGCACCGGGAGGTCGCGCTCAAGGAGGTCCGCCCGCCGGACCCGGCGATGGCCGCCGCCGACCCGGCCGGCGCGTACGAGCTGCGCGAACGCGTGCTGCGCGAGGCCCGCGCGCTGGCCCGGCTCCAGCATCCGAACGTCGCGGTGATCCACCACATCGTGGACACCCCCGGCCACCCCCACCCCTGGCTGGTGATGGAGCTGGTCGGCGGCGGCAGCCTCGCCGACCGGATCGCGCGCGGCCCGCTCACCGTCCCCGAGGCGGCCCGGATCGGCCGCGGTGTGCTCGCCGCCCTGCGCGCCGCGCACGCGGCGGGGATCCAGCACCGCGACGTCAAACCCGGCAACGTGCTGCTGCGCGTCGACGGCACCCCGGTGCTGACGGACTTCGGCATCGCCGCCATGCAGGACGCCACCGCGCTCACCGCCACCGGCGCGCTGATCGGCTCGCCCGAGTACATCGCGCCGGAGCGGATCCGCGGCGAGGAGGGCAACCCGTCCTCCGACCTGTGGTCGCTGGGCATGCTGCTGTACGTCGCGGTGGAGGGCCACCACCCGCTGCGCCGCGGCACCACGCTGGCGACGCTCGCCGCCGTGCTGGACGAGCCGCTGCCGCCGCCGACCCGGTGCGGTCAGCTGGGGCCGGTGCTGGCGGCGGTGCTGGCCCGCGACCCCGCGCTGCGGCCGGACGCCGAGCAGTTCGACCGGGCTTTGGCGGCCGCCGCCGAACCGGTTGGGTTCGCCCCGGGCCCGGGCTGGGCGCCGACCTACCTGGACACGCCGCATCCGCCGGTCGGCCCGCCGTACGGCACCGAGCCGGACACCGGCGGCGGCGCGTACGTCGACTCCACCGGACCGCAGTACCCGGACACGACCGGCCCGTCCACGCCGCCGTCCCCGCCGCCGGCCCGCCGCCGCGGCGGCACCCTGGCCACCCTCGCCGTCGCCGGGGTCGCCCTGGCGGGCGTGCTCACCTGGAACCTCCTCCCGGACACCGGCACCGGTGCCGCCGGCCGGGGCGCCGCCCCGTCCGCGCCGTCGACCCCCGCCGACCCGGCCGCGACGGGTGCGGCGACACCCGCCGGGCCGACCACCAAGGCCGCCCCCAGCGCTGCCGCGACCACCCAGGCCGCCCCCAAGGGCACCCCGGTGGCCAAGGACCTGGTCACCCCGGACGGCGTCCGCACCGTGATAGCCGCCGTCAGCGCGCAGTCCGGCGGCACCCGGGTCAAGCAGCTCGCCGTCTACCCGGAGCACGCCAGCGCCCAGGTGCCGACCGCCGACGGCCGCGCCTACGACTGGTACGACTACCGCGACGGCAACGTCACCAAGCGCAGCGGCTCCTCCATGGGCAAGGACAAGACGGTCGACCTCGCCCAGTACGACTGGGACACCGTGCCGGCCCTGCTGAAGAAGGCCCTGGACACCCTCAACGTCAAGGACCCGACCAACCGCTACCTGCTGATCGACGCCCCGCTGCCCGACTACGCGCCGAGCATCCGGGTCTACCTGTCGAACGACTACCACATCAGCGGCTACCTGGTCGCCGACCCCAAGGGCACCGTCCGCCGCACCTACGCCGCCGACTGACGACCGATCCACGCGCACGGACGGTCGACCACGGCGGGCCGGACGCCCCGGTCCTGCGCCAAGCTGGTGACCATGAGCGACAACCACCACGTCCTGCTGCTCGACTTCACCGACCGCGCGGCCTGCCGGACCGCCTTCGACGAGGCTGCGCACCTTCCCGGCCTCCGGCAGTCCGCGATCGTCGAGCGCCTGGCCGACGGCACCCTGGAGGTGCCCGCCAGCCAGGTGCGCGGCGCGGGCACGTCGACCGTGGGCGCGGGGGTGGTCGGCGGCCTCGCCGGACTGCTCGGCGGACCGATCGGCGTCCTGCTGGGCTGGGTCGCCGGTACGGCGCTGGGCGGCGCCGCCGAGGCGTGGCGCGACCACGAGGGCGGCGCCGGGCTGATCGTGCTCGCCGAGCAGGTCGACGAGGGCCACAGCCTGCTGGTCCTCGACCTCGCCGAGCAGACGCCGGAGCCCGCCGACGAGCTCGCCGCCCGCCACGGCGTGACCCTCCGCCGCATCCCGGCCGCCGAGGTGGCCGAGCGCGTCAAGGCCGCCCGCCGCGCCGCCGAGGAGTCCTGACCCGGGGTGCGGCGGGGGCCCGCCGGAGTTCCGCGTCGCTTGCCCTGCTGCGGGCGTCGTCAGGGACGTTCGGGGGAGGGTGGTGCGGCGTCCAGGAGGACCTGGCCGGCCGGGGTGCGGTGGTAGAGCACCCCGCGGCCCGCCCGGCGGCGCAGGGCCAGCCCGGACTCGCGCAGGATCCGCAGGTGGCGGCCGACCGAGCCGAGCGGCAGCCCGGTCAGGGCGACCAGTTGGGTGGTGGTCTTCGGGCCGTCGAGCAGGGTCAGCAGCTCGGCCCGGCCCGTCCCGAGCAGCGCGGCCAGGGCCTTCGGCACCGGCCGGCGGCCCTCCTCGGCCAGGACGCCCGAGCACGGGTACACCACGGCGAAGCGCCGCCCGGGCCGGGTGGTGCGCCGGCCGTCGACCGGCGGTACGTCCCAGCAGACCCAGCTCTGGCCCGGCGTGACCGGGACGAACAGCAGCTCGACGCCGGTGAGTTCCATCGGCGGGCCGCTGCGGTGGTCGGTCCGGTCGCCGATCCGCAGCCGGTCGCCGCCGAGCCAGCGCATGCCGGGGCGCAGGTCGTCCAGGGCGGCGGCCCAGCCGCCCGTGCCGAGCCGGGCGGTGCGGGCCAGCACGTCCGCCTCGATCACCCGTCGGCGCCGCGCCCAGCTGGGCTCGACCGTCTCCGCCCACACCCAGGCCAGCAGCTCGGCCGCGCGCTCCGCCAGGTCCTCGCGGCGCAGCAGCGGTGGCAGGGGTCGCGGTGCGCCCCCCAGGGATTCGGCGAGCGACTCGGCCAGGTCGGCCCGGGCGACGGCGGGCGGCGTGGCGCGGAGCAGCTCCAGTTCCCGCGCGAAGCCGTGGTCCTCCCCGGGCCCGGGCACCGGGGTCGACCCCGGTGTCGGCGTCAGGAAGGTCGCGTTCCAGCGCGGCCCCAGCGCGGCCCGGACCAGCGCGGCCGTGACCGGGTTGTCCGCCAGCCGCTCCCGGTAACGGGGGAGGTGCGCGTCCAGCCAGCGGTGCTCACCGGCGTGCGCGCCGCCGCCCCGGTGCAGGGTCTTCAGCGCGGCGACCGTCTCGGCCAGCGGGGACAGCGCGAACCGGCTCCCCGCGAGGGTGTCCGCGTCGACCCGCCACCAGCTCATGCTCTCGACCCACCCATGCTCTCGACCGATCCGTGCTTTCGACCACGCGTGCTTTCGCCGACCGGCGAAAACCTAACGCCCCGGCGATCACGCCGGAAAGACTCCCCGGCATGCGCACCTATCGAGAGCTGTTCCGCGACCGGGAGTTCGCCGCGCTCTTCCTCTCCACCTCCGCCCAGACGGCGGCCCAGACGACGGCCGGGCTCGCGCTGGGCGTGCTGGTGTTCCGGCGGACGGACTCGCCGCTGCTCGCCGCGCTGGCGATGTTCGGCCCGGCCTTCGCCCAACTGCTCGGCGCGGCAACGGTCCTGTCGGCCGCCGACCGGCTGCCGCCGCGCGCCGCGCTGACCGGGCTGGGCCTGCTGCTCGCCGCGGGCACGGCCGTGCAGGCCCTCCCCGGACTGCCGGTCGCCGCGCTCTTCCCGGTGCTGCTCCTCCTCGGCGTGGCCGGGGCTGCCGGCGGCGGCGCGCGCTACGGGCTGCTGCACGAACTCCTCACCGACGACGGCTACCTGCTGGGGCGTTCCGCCCTCAACCTGGCGGCCGGGCTGGTCCAGATCGGCGGCTTCGCCCTCGGCGGCGCCCTGGTGGCCGCCCTCGCGCCGGGCGGCGGCCGTGAGCAGCGCGCCG